>JBOHRZ010000034.1:0-13581 GCA_050732975.1 Gemmatimonadales bacterium | reverse complement strand
AGCCGGACATGGTCTGGTCACAACCGGTTCAGCCTCCGACGAGGGCCAGCAGGACGGTCGGCACCAGGAACCAGATCTGCGCGCCGAATGACGGGTCGCGCGAGTCCGAGCCTGCATTGATCTCGTGCTGCAACTGCAATCCGCCGACCAATCCGACTGCACCGCCGGCGATGAACCCGGCCAGCCAGTAGGTCTTGTGCGCACCGCTGTCGGCAACGATCCGAAGCGGCCAGTGCGTCGCGACCGGAACCCGCTCGGCAAGGCCCGCCCGCAGTGCCACGTTCGATTGGCCGCCCGCAGCGCCAGCAAGCGATCCGCACAGCAGACCGGCCAGCCACAGAGCCCGCATCGACGCCTTGCTCCGTGGTACGTTCACCGTTCAACGCCCAACCCGCTCGGCGATCAACCGCTTGCCCGCGACCAGCCGCCACGCGTCTTCGATCCGCTCAGCAAGCGCGTCGGCGTCCGCTGCCGACAGCTTCACGAGGATCCAGGGATAGTTGAGGTAGTGATCGGTGAGAAAGTACATCGCGGGATCGGCGCGGAGGAGAAGATCGCGCGACACCGGATCGGTCCGCACCGCAATCGACTCATCGTCGTCGCGGAGGCGGATGAAGAGCTTCTTACGGACGAACAACGCCGGCGTGCCGTACGAGGTGCCGTCATGAACGCCGGGAAGCCGATGCGCCGTCTGCACAACTTGCGCCCAGGTAACGCCGCGAGCGCGCCGGCGGGCGGTCACGAGATCGGTGCCGTGCCCGTGCGCGCGGGAGCGCTGACCGCGTTATAGATCCACGCCACGATCAGGCCCCAGACGGCGCCGTCGATCAGGGCGTAGAGCGTACCCACGATGGTGGCGCCGATCCCGCCGACATGGAACCCGGGATAGATCGACGCGACGACGTCGAGAAACGCCCCCGCGTAGCCGGGCCAGATCGTATGTGCCACGCCGGCGAAGAAAACCGCCGCGGCCCAGATGAGTCCGGCCGCGAATGCCAGTGCCTTGGGATTCAATCGCATGATGTCCTCCGGTTGGGGTTACTCGTAGCGCCCAGCGCCGTGCGCCCTGGGCGCCGGGCTCCTACCCCAGCCCTACCGTCGCACCGGACGCATCGATCAACTTCACCTCCGGCTCCAGCACCACGTGGAACTGCTCCTGCACCCGCTCGCGCGCGGACCGCATTGCCGCCAGGACATCGGCAGCGGTCCCGGTCGCGACGTTGACGAAGTAGTTGGCGTGCATCGGCGAGATCTCCACGCCGCCCAGCCGCAATCCCTTGAGTCCCGCCGCCTCGATGAACTGGCCCGCCGTGCGCGGCGGCGCGGGACCGTAATCCGCCGGCAGGATCGGGTTCTTGAACACCGACCCGCAGCAAGGTTGGTTGAATGGCGTGCCGTCTTTCCGCCATTTGTACAGCTTCTCGGTCTCGGCTTCGAGCTCGGCCTTGTCGGCCTGATGCAACTCTATCGTCGTCGACACGACCGCGACGCGCCCCAGCCCACTGCGACGATAGGTGAAACCGCATTCGATCGCCGGCACCACGCGGTCGTTGCCCTGCTCGTCGACTACCACGACCGATTGCACCGTGTCGCGCCATTCGGCGCCGTGGCATCCGGCGTTCATCACAATCCCGCCGCCCACGCTGCCTGGAACGCCGACCATCTTGTGGATGCCGCCCCAGCCGGCAGCCGCCGTCTTCTTGGCCGCGAGCGGCTGCGGCAATCCCGCACCGATGGTCCACATCGCGCCGTTCTGCGCGGTCGCGTCGAGACCCTTCCCCAGCCGGATCACCAGCGCGTCAAGACCTTCGTCGGGAAAGAGCAGGTTGGAACCGAGCCCCAAGGCGAACCACGGCGTGCCGGACTGGCTCGCGATGCGCAGTGCCGCGGCAACATCCTCGGCGCTGGCCGGAAAAAGCACCGTCGCGGGCCCACCGATCCGATAGGTCGACCAGCGCGACAGCGGCTCGCTCTCGCGAACGTCGCCTCGGACGGCCGCGCGCAGCTCCGCCACGAACGCCGGGTCGCGCGCCGTCGCTGTCACTCAGCCTCTCGTGATGCCGGAGTTTCGTCTACCGCCCGCGCCAACTGATGCCATTCCTGGATCGACCGCACTTCGAGCTTGCGGCTCTTCATCGCGATGATCGCGTCGCACGCTGCCGACGCCGCCGACATCGTCGTGGTGTACGGCACCCCGTGCTGCAACGCCGCGCGCCTCATCGCGTAGTCGTCCTGCTGGGTCAACTTGCCGAGGGGTGTGTTGACCAGCAGGTGTACCTGCCCCGACACCATCAGGTCGATGCCGTTGGGTCGTCCTTCGTAGACCTTGAAGACCCGCTCCGCGGGGACGCCACGCGCGCGCAGATAGCGCTGCGTCCCGGACGTGGCGAGGATCCGGAATCCGAGCTCGTGGAACCGTCGCGCGATCGGCACCACCGTCGGCTTGTCGTGGTCGTTGACGGTCACCAGGATCGAGCCCTCGAGCGGCAGGTTGCCGTCGGCGCTCGCCTGAGCCTTGGCGAACGCCATACCGAACGAGTCGGCGATGCCCATCACCTCGCCGGTCGACCGCATCTCGGGCCCGAGCCGGGTGTCGACGCCGGGGAACTTGGAGAACGGGAAGACTGCTTCCTTCACGGCGACATACGGCTGCAGCGGATCGTCGGTGAGGCCCAGCGTGTCGAGCGTCCTGCCGATCATTACCGCCGCCGCGAGACTGGCGAGCGGCACACCGGTGGTCTTCGACACGAACGGAATGGTGCGCGACGCCCGCGGATTCACTTCGAGACAGTATACCACGCCGCCTTTGATGGCGTACTGCGCGTTGATCAGCCCGACCACGCCGAGCGCCTTGGCGAAGGCGCGGGTGTGCTCACGCATCGTCTCGACCTGTTCCTCAGTGATCAGATACGGCGGCAGCACGCAGGCCGAATCGCCGGAGTGGATCCCGGCGTCCTCGATGTGCTGCATCACACCGCCGATCACCACGTTGGCGCCATCGCAGATGGCATCGACGTCGGCTTCGAACGCATCCTCGAGGAACGAGTCGATCAGCACCGGATGCCCGGGTGCCACCCGGGCAGCCTCGTCGAAGAATCCGCGCAATTCGTCGTCGTCGTAGACGATCCGCATGGCTCGCCCGCCCAGCACGTAGCTCGGCCGCACCAGGATCGGATAGCCGATCCGCTCGGCGACGGCCAGCGCGCCGTCGATCGATTCCGCGGTGCCATTTGGCGGTTGATTTATACCCAATTGGCGCACCAGGGCCTCGAACTGGCGCCGATCTTCGGCGGCGTCGATCGCGTCGGGTGACGTCCCGAGGATGGGCACGCCCGCGGCGGCGAGCGGCTTGGCGAGTTTGAGCGGCGTCTGGCCGCCGAGCTGCACCACGACCCCGATCGGCTGCTCGACGTGGACGATCTCCAGCACGTGCTCGACGGTGAGCGGCTCGAAATACAGCACGTCGGAGATATCGAAGTCGGTCGACACCGTCTCGGGATTCGAGTTCACCATGACGGTACGGTAGCCCATGTCGCGGAACGCCAGCGTCGCGCGGACACAGCAGTAGTCGAACTCGACGCCCTGCCCGATCCGGTTCGGACCGGAGCCGAGGATGATCACGGTCGGCCGGCCGTCGGGCGCCGCCTCGTTCTCTTCGTCCCACGACGAGTAGAGATACGGCGTCGCCGAAGGGAACTCGCCGGCGCAGGTGTCGACCGTCTTGAACGCGGGGCGCAGGCCGAGCCGGTGCCGCGAGGCGCGGATGTGCTCCTCGGGGAGCTGCTTGAGGTCGGCGAGCTGCCAATCGGAGAACCCGGCGCGCTTGAGTTCGACGAGGATGGCGCGATCGGCGTCGTCGTTCTCGCCGAACCGGTGGGCGATCCAGGCGTCTTCCATCTCGACCAGCTCGGCGAGCTGCTGCAGGAACCAGGGATCGATCCCCGACGCCTCGTGCAGATCTTCCACCGAGATACGAGCAACCAGAGCGCGCTTGATCTGGAACAGGCGTTCCGGCGTCGGCGTGCGGATCGCGGAAAGGAGCGTGGCCCGGTCGTCGGCGTTGAGCCGATCGTCGATCGGCCCGGCGCCGATGACCCACCCGGCCCGGCCGGCTTCGAGGCCGCGGAATCCCTTCTGCAGCGCTTCCTTGAAGGTGCGCCCGATCGCCATTGCCTCGCCGACCGATTTCATCTGCGTGGTGAGGTAGGGTTCGGCGGTGGGAAACTTCTCGAACGCGAACCGTGGAATCTTGACCACGACATAGTCCAGCACCGGTTCGAACGACGCCGGCGTCATCTTCGTGATGTCATTGGGCAGTTCGTCGAGCGTGTAACCGACGGCAACCTTGGCGCCGATCCGCGCGATCGGAAAGCCGGTCGCCTTGCTCGCCAGCGCCGACGAGCGCGACACCCGCGGGTTCATCTCGATGACGAGCTGCTGGCCGGTGCGAGGATCGACCGCGAACTGGATGTTGCACCCGCCGGCGGCGACGCCGACTTCGCGGATGATCGCGATCGACGCGTCGCGCATGGCCTGGTATTCGCGATCGGTGAGCGTCATCGCGGGCGCCACCGTGATCGAATCGCCGGTGTGCACGCCCATCGGGTCGACGTTCTCGATCGAGCAGACGATCACCACGTTGTCGGCGCCGTCGCGCATCACTTCGAGTTCGTATTCCTTCCACCCGATGATGCTGCGCTCGACGAGCACGGAGTGCACCGGCGATAGCTCGAGGCCGCGCCAGAGCATGGTCTCGAATTCGTCGCGATTGTAGGCGATGCCGCCGCCGGTGCCGCCCAGCGTGAACGACGGCCGCAGGATTGCCGGATAGCCGGTGCGCTCGACGGCGGCGAGGCCTTCGTCCAGCGACGACACCACGGTCCCCGCCGGCGTGGCGAGCCCGATCCGCCGCATCGCGTCGGCGAACTCGGCCCGGTCTTCGGCCAGGCGGATGGCCCGCTCGTTGGCGCCGATCAGCTCGACGCCGAAGCGCTCGAGGGTGCCGTCCTTCACCAGCGCCATCGCGACGTTCAGCGCGGTCTGGCCGCCCATGGTCGGCAGCAACGCGTCGGGGCGCTCGCGCTCGATCACCTTGGCGACCCATTCCGGTGTCACCGGCTCGATGTAGGTTCGGTCCGCGAGTTCGGGATCGGTCATGATCGTGGCGGGATTGGAATTGACCAGGATGACGCGAAAGCCCTCTTCCTTGAGGGCGCGCACCGCCTGCGTGCCGGAGTAGTCGAACTCGGCTCCCTGACCGATGACAATCGGCCCGGATCCAATGATGAGTATCGACGAGAGGTCAGTCCGCTTGGGCATCCACCAGGTCCCGAAGGGTGCGTTCGAAGGAGATACGCGGCGCCCAGCCGGTCGCCGCCCGTAACCGCGCGTTGTCGCCGATCAGCACCGGAATGTCGGCTGGGCGGTGCAGGGCCGGGTCCTGCTCCACCCTGACACTAACACCCACCAGCTCGGCGAGCATGGTGAAGCAGTCGAACAGCCGCCGGCCGATGCCGCTGGCCACGTTGTACACCGTTCCCGCCGCACCTCGGGCCACGAGGTGCAGGTACGCCTGAGCTACATCGCGCACGTCGAGGAAGTCACGGACCGCGTCGAGATTGCCGGCGCGGATCACGGCAGCACCCGAGCGTTTCGCGTCCAACAGGCGCTGTGCGAGTGCGGGAAGCACGAATGTCGTGGATTGACCCGGGCCGGTGTGCGGGAACGCCCTGGCGATCACGACGGGAAGCCCGGCGTCGGCGGCCTGCACCAGCACCGCATCTTCGGCGGCCGCCTTGCTTTCGGCGTAGGGCGAGCCCGGCGCGCGATGCGCCGTTTCGGCAATCGCTTCCGCGTGGTGCGCGCCGTACACTTCGCCGGTGGAGACCAGCAGAAATTTCGGCCGGTTGGCCTTGGCCAGCAGCGACGCGAGCCGGGCGGTGGCGTGGGCGTTGACGAGCATGGCGGCCGCAGGGTCGCGACGGGCAGCGGCGCCGGACGCGACTCCGGCCAGATGCACCACGGCATCGGCCTCGACCCCGGCCAGGCGCGCGACACCGGCCTCGTCCCGCAGATCGGCGCGGACGACGGCGATGTTGTCTGCGCCCTGCCACTCGTCGGGCATCGCCGCGTCGGGAACGATCCCGACGGTAACCCGGTAGTGCTCCGCGCGCGCGGCACGCACCAGCCACCGGCCTACGAATCCGTCGGCGCCCGTGACGAGCAGGTGGGTCATCGCGCCTTGAGACGCGCCATGTCGGCGTCCACCATCATGCCCACCAGCTCTTCGAACGAGACCGTCGGCGACCAGCCAAGCTCTTGCCGGATCCGTGTCGGATCGGCGCGGAGCAGGTCGACTTCGGCCGGGCGATAGAATTTGGGGTCGACCACAACGTGCTCGTGCCAGTCGAGCCCGATCCGCTCGAACGCGATCTGCACCAATTCGCCCACCGAGTGGGTGACGCCGGTGCCCACCACGTAATCGCTCGGCGCCGGGGCCTGCAACATCCGCCACATCGCATCGACGTAATCGCCGGCGAAGCCCCAATCGCGCTTGGCGTCGAGATTGCCCATCCGCAGTTCGGTCGCCAGGCCCAGCTTGATGCGCGCCGCGGCGTCAGTGACCTTGCGGGTCACGAACTCGATGCCACGCCGCGGCGACTCGTGATTGAAGAGGATCCCGCTCACCGCGAAGAGTCGGTACGATTCGCGGTAATTGACGGTGATCCAGTGGCCGTAGAGCTTGGCGACGCCGTACGGCGAGCGCGGATAGAACGGCGTGGTCTCCGATTGCGGCGTCTTGATCACCTTGCCGAACATCTCCGACGAACTCGCCTGGTAGAAGCGCGCCCCGGGACAGACGAGCCGGATCGCCTCCAGAATACGGGTCACGCCAAGTGCCGTGAACTCGCCGGTGAGCACCGGCTGGGTGAACGACGTCGGCACGAACGACTGGGCAGCGAGATTGTAGATCTCGTCGGGCTGGACGTCGTGGATCACGACGGTGAGCGAGTGCTGATCGAGCAGGTCGGCGGCGACGATCTCCACCCGTGGGATCAGGTGCTCGATGCGCTCATAGGAATGGTGCGAAGTGCGCCGGACCATCCCGACGACCTCGTACCCCTTGCCGAGCAGGTGCTCGGCCAGGTAAGAGCCGTCCTGGCCGGTGATCCCGGTGATCAGGGCCCGGGGCATCAGGTGGCCTCGCCCGGGAGGGTCTGCCAATGCGTTGTCATCAAGGCTCCGGTCCTTTATCTTTGCCCGCTGCAAAAGAACCGACAGGGACGAGGAATCCGCAATGGCGCGCGTCTGCAGTATCTGTAAAAAGGGGCCGATGACCGGCAATCATGTCAGTCACGCCAACAATCGTCGCAAGCGGCGGTGGTTTCCGAACCTGCAGACCGTCCGGGTGATGGTCGGCAACGCTCCGCGCCGAGTCCAGGTCTGCACCCAGTGCCTCAAGAGCGGCAAGGTGATGAAGGCGCCGCGAGCGGTGGCGCAGGCCTAGCAAAAGGGGACCCGAAGGTCCCCTTGTTGACTTAATCCCCGCAGCTCGCCGGACACCCGTCACTCGGACAGCAGCTCGATCCGCGCCATCTCGGCGCCGTCGCCGGGACGATGCCCCAGCTTGAGAATCCGGATGTAGCCACCGGGCCGCGACGCGAACCGCGGACCGATCGTCTTGAACAGCTTGGTGAGCACTTCGCGATCGGGAATCTTCTGTTCGACCTGTCGCACCGCGTGCAGGTCGCCGCGCCGCGCGAGCGTGACCAGCTTCTCGGCGTACGGGCGCAGCTCCTTCGCCTTGGCGACGGTGGTGTTGATGCCCTCGTGGCGGAAGAGCGAGGACGCCATGTTGCGCATCAACGCCCGCTTGTGGCTCGCGGTGCGTGAGAGCTGGCGTCCCTTGGCCCGGTGGCGCATCTCAGACTTCCTCGACCGGAGCCGCGGGCACTTCGGGCTCGACACCGGGACTGGTGATGCGAATGTCGCCGCCGGCGTCCTCGAACTCCATCTCCAGATTGAGATCTTCGGCCCGGAGGAGATCGGCGATTTCCTGCAGCGCCTTGATGCCGATGTTCTTGACCTCGAGCAGATCCTTGATGCTGAACTCGACGAGGTCCTTGAGGGTGCGGATGTTGGAGTTCTTGAGCGAATTGACGGTCCGCACCGAAAGACCGAGGTCGTCGATCGGGCGGCCCAGCCGCGCGGCGAGGCCGGTGGCCGGCAGCGTCGCGTCGGCGGTCGAGGCCGAATAGGCTGGCGTCTTGCCGAACTCGACGAAGTAGCGGAAGTGCTCCTGTGCCAGGGCCGCCGCATAGGAGAGCGCATCTTCGGGCGAGAGCGTGCCGTTGGTCTCGACCGACACCGCGAGGCGATCGTAGTCGGTCCGCTGCCCGACGCGGGTTTCCGCGACGGTGAAGTTGGCCCGGCGAACCGGATTGTAGATCGCGTCGATGCGCACCATATCGATCGGATAGGAGCGATCGCTCGGGTGCATCTCGGACTCGACGTAGCCGCGGCCCTTGTTGACGTAGAGCTCGCAATTGATTTCGCGATCCTCCTGCACGGTAAAGAGCAGGTGGTCGGGATTGACGATCCGGGCCTGGCCCGTATCGACGATGTCGCGGGCGTAGACGGGCCCCGGCCCGTTGCGGGTGACGCGCAGCACCGCCTCGTCCACCGCGGGATCGAGGACCAGGGTGAGCGCCTTGAAGCGCTGCACGATCTGGTGCACGTCTTCGAGGACGCCCTGCACCGTCTGGTGCTCGTGCACCACGCCGTCGAGCCGGAAGCCCCAGACCGCGCTCCCCGGCAGGGATGACAACAGCAGCCGGCGCAACGAATTGCCGAGCGTGTGACCGAACCCACGCTCGAGCGGCTGCAGCCGGAATTCGGCAATATTCGGATTGTCGTCGCGCTTCGTCATCTCGACGACTTGCGGACGCACCAACCCGGTCAGATCGATAGCCATCAGCCCACGTCCTTCGGTTACTTGGAGTACAACTCGACGATCAACTGTTCCTGCGCGTTGACAGGAATCGCATCACGTGCCGGAAATTCGACCAGCCGCCCGGCGGCGTTGTCGGCGTCTACCGAGAGCCACGACACCGGAGCGCCGCGGGAGGCCTGCTCCTGCGCCAGTTTGACGCTGAGCTGCTCACGATCCTTGGGCGTGACGCGGACTTCGTGCCCGGGCAGCACGTGAAAACTCGGCACGTTGACCTTGCGCCCATTGACCTCGACATGACCGTGACGCACCAACTGACGCGCGCCGCGACGCGATGCCGCGAAACCCAGCCGGTAGACGATGTTGTCGAGCCGGGTTTCCAGCGCCACGAGCAGGTTGGTGCCCTTGACGCCCGGCAGGCGCGACGCCCCCGCGAAGGTGTTGCGGAACTGCGACTCGGTGAGCCCGTACATCCGCTTCACCTTCTGCTTCTCGCGCAACTGCTTGGCGTATTCCGACATCTTGCGCCCGCGCCCGCCCGACTGGCCGTGCTGGCCGGGCGCGTACTGGCGCCGCTCGACCGCGCACTTCTCGGTGAGACAGCGGGTGCCCTTGAGGAAGAGCTTGGTTCCTTCGCGGCGGCAGAGCCGGCATGCTGGTCCGGTGTAGCGCGACATGGCTCAGACCCGCCGCTTCTTGGGAGGCCGGCAGCCGTTGTGCGGAATCGGCGTCACGTCGCGGATCGAGGCGACCTTGAGGCCGACCGTCGCCAGCGCCTGGATCGCCGACTCGCGCCCGCTCCCCGGACCCTGCACCCGCACGTGCACCCGGCGCATGCCGAGATTGAGCGCCTCGCGGGCGCAGTTCTCGCCGGCCACTGTCGCGGCGAACGGCGTTGACTTCTTCGACCCCTTGAACCCCGCTTTGCCGGCGGTGCCCCATGCGACGGTGTTGCCGTGCAGATCGGTAATGGTGATCAGCACGTTGTTGAAGGTCGCCGAGATGTGCACGATGCCCTCGGATTCGACCAACTTCTTGGAGCGCTTGACGCTCGGCTTGGGAGCAGCGGGAGGTGCGGTCATTTACTTCTTGAGAACCTTCTTCTTGCCGGCGATGGCCCGGCGCGGGCCCTTCTTGGTCCGGGCGTTGGTATGGGTGCGCTGGCCGCGGACCGGAAGTCCGCGCCGATGCCGCAGGCCGCGGTAACTGCCGATGTCCATCAGCCGCTTGATATTCATCGCGATCTCGGTGCGAAGCGCGCCTTCGGTGCGCACCGACCGTTCGATTACCTGGCGGAGCCGCCCGACTTCGGCGTCGCTGAGGTCGCGTACTCGCGTGTCGGGACTGATACCGGTCTCCGACAGCAACCGGCGACTGGTGACACGACCGACACCGAAGATGTAGGTGAGGCCGATCTCGACCCGCTTCTCGCGTGGCAGATCCACGCCGGCGATGCGGGCCACTCAGCCCTGCCGTTGCTTGTGCTTCGTGGTACGGCGGCAGATGACGCGCACAACGCCCCCGCGCTTTACCACGCGGCAGCTTTCGCAGATCGGCTTGACACTCGAACGAACCTTCACGCGACACTTCTCCCGAACACTGGTTTTCGGACAGCACGGAATGATAGTCGTGAGGGTCATGACACGCAACTGACTGGCATGAGCAAGGTTAGGGGGTTCAGGGAGAGCCCTGAGCCCGGGGCTCTGGCCTCTGGGCTCTGGGCCCTGGGCGCTGGGCCCGGGGCGAGTTCCGGGCTCGGGACCCGTGTCCCCCCGCCGCTTCGCGACGTCTGTCCACGTGCGGCGGTCAATGCCGGACCGACAACCCGAAGAGAGGAGCACCGTCATGAATCGCGACTGGGTGGCAGGACAATGGAAGGAATTCCGTGGGGATGTTCAGGAACGCTGGGGCAAGCTGACCAACGACGACCTCGATGTGATCGCGGGCAAGCGCGATCAGCTTCTCGGCAAGATTCAGCAGCTCTATGGCACCACCCGCGAGCAGGCCGAGCGGGAACTGGATGAGCTGTGGGAGAAGAAACATCACGCAGTGAGTTAGGCGGGAATCAGCTACCCGCGATCCGGGCGAATTCGCGGTATGCCGCCGCCGGGTCGGCAGCCTCGCTGATCGGCCGCCCGATGACGAGATGGGTGGCACCTGCCGCGACCGCCGCGGCGGGATCGGCGACTCGACGCTGATCGGCGGCGGCATCCGCGTCGCGCCGAATCCCCGGAACGACGACATGACCCCGGACGATCGGTCGAACGATGCCGATTTCCCGCGGCGAGCAGACGACCCCCGCGACCCCCGCTGCGACGGCCAGGCGGGTGAGACGGGCGACTTCGGCGCCCGGATCGACCGCGTCCCTTCCAGTTGCGGCGGAGTAGCCGGCCGCGTCGAATGACGTCAGCACGGTGACGGCGATGATATCGAAACGGCCTTCGGCCGCGGCGACGGCCGCGCGGATCATCGCCTCGCCGCCGCTGGCGTGCACGGTCGCCATCCTCACTCCGAGCGAGGCGGCGGAAGTCGCGGCGCCCGCCACGGTGTTCGGAATGTCGTGCCACTTGAGATCGAGAAATACCGGATGGTGCTGCTCCACCAGAGCACGCACAAACCCCGGCCCAGCGCTGGTGAACAGCACCGATCCCACCTTGACCATGGCTCCGGGAGGGAGTCGGTCGACCAGCGCAAAGGCGCTGGCCGCGTCGCGCTGGTCGAGGGCAACGATCAATTCAGCCACCGGATGCCTCCAGTTCGGCCACGATCCGTTGCGGCAGCCGCGGATCCGCCAGGGCCGCCGTGCCGATCGCGACCAGCGCCGCGCCGGCGCGGAGGAAATCGCGGACGTGGTCCGCGGTCGCAACGCCGCCGGAGGCGATGATCGGGCAGCCGGGAAGCGCCCTGGCCGTCCGCTGCACGGCGAGCAGCGCCACGGGCCGGAGCGCAGGACCGCTCACGCCACCGAATCCATTGCCGACACGCGTTGCTCCACCATCGAAGACTATTCCGGGAAGGGTGTTGACCAGCGAGACACCGCTGGCTCCCGCTTCGGTTGCCACCCGGGCCATGCGCGGAATGTCGGGAAGTACCGGCGAAAGCTTCGCGAACAGGGGGCGTCGCGTCACGGCGCGGCAGCGCGAGATAATTTCCGTCACGCACCGCTCATCGGCGCCGAACTCGATCCCGCCCGCCGCAGTGTTCGGGCACGACAGGTTCAGCTCGTAGCCGGCGTGCCCGTGGACATCGTCGAGACGCGCGATCACCGCGGCGTACTCCTCGATCGCGAATCCCACCACGTTCACCAGAACGCGCAGGCTCGGCCGCTCGCGCGCGAGCCACGGCAAGGCGTCGTCGCGCACCGCGTCGGCGCCGGGATTGGCGAGGCCCACGGAATTGAGCATGCCGGCGTCGAATTCCGCGACGCGCGGCGGGCGATTGCCGCCGACAGGTCGCAGCGATGTCGCCTTGGTAATCAGGCCGCCCAGGCAATCGAGGTCGACGGTGCCGGCCAGTTCCCGTCCGTATCCGGCGGTGCCGGCGGCCAGAACAATCGGGGTGTGGAACGCGATCCCGGCAACGTCGCGCGCGAGCGGCACTACCGGATGGCGGAGGCGGGAGTCGCCGGGCCCCCGCCCTTCCAGAGGTCGCGAACAAAGGCCCCGAGAGAGTCCTCCAGCGCGACAAACCGGATTCGCCCGGCAACGTCGCCCATGGCGGTCAGGATGTACGGATTATCGCCGTGAGCGCGGGCGCGGGCGACAAGGACCTGCGACGAATCGGGTTCCAGCGCGGCGCGGGCCAGCAGCGCCTTCGGCACGAACGGCGACCCCGGCCAGCCGCGTTCCAGTCGCCCGAGGAGCTCGGCGCTCACCAGCGGATTGCCGAGCGAGTCGCGGGCGAACTCGGACGCGCCGAACATCACCAGATCACCGAGCGGCGCGCCGTCCCGCACCGGCTCGGTCCTGGCGAGGAGGCGGACCGCGGCGTGGTCGAGATCGGCGAGCCGAAGCCCCTCGGCGTATCCTTCTGCGTGCGCCGCGATCGCCTGCAGTGAATCGGCGACCGTGCGGAGTCGGGCGGCGCTCGGAGCTTCGCGCAGTTCCAGTTCGCCGGCGAGAAACATCCCCGATGTCACCGACCGGCCGGTGGGGCGGGTGGCCAGCAATCGAAGCCACGCGCGGGCCCGCGCAGGATCAGCGTCAACGGCCGACGTTGCGGCGCCGAAAATCCACGCCGAACGTAGTTCGTCCGGCACGTTGGGCAGCGCCAGCAGCCGGTTCAGCAGAGTATCGGTGGCGGCCCCATCATGAGCCGCGAACGCCTGAACGTATTCCATCCAGCGGTAGGTGGAATCTCCGGTGGCAATCACCGGCTCCAGTTCGCCGAGCGCTTCAGCACCACGCCCGAGCTGCGCCAACGCCATGCCGCGCACCATTCGCATCGGCATGGTGTCGTCGTGCTGAGCGACTGCCAGTGCGTCGGCCCAGCGTTGTGCCCCGACGAGCGCCCGGGCCTCGCCGATCCGCGCCGCGCGCAGTATCGCCGGATCCCTGGCGCCGGCGATCACCGCCGCGTACGCGCCGCCAGTGGTAGGATCCCCGATCGCCTCCTCGCACTCCGCCAGCTCG
>JBOHRZ010000033.1:0-13590 GCA_050732975.1 Gemmatimonadales bacterium | reverse complement strand
GCCGGGTACCGCGGCGGAACGGTCGTGTAGCACAAGCGAGCCGAGGTGCGCCAGCGGCGCAGCATCGGGTTGGTGCTTCCAACCGTCGTTTGCGTCGAGCCGCTCCACTGCTGAGCCGCGATAGCGATAGACCGCCGCGGGCTCGGTCGCGAGGAACGAGTACCGCGCCCAGCGCTCGCCGCCTTCCAGCGACTCCAGCAGGAACCCGAAGTCACCGCGATGCAACTTCGCGAATGCGGAGACCGGCGTGTCGCCGTCGAGCACCACCTCGCGCAGCAGCGGCATGCGGGTATATCCCCCCCGGGCAGCCTCCCGGCAGCGCTGTACGAACTCGTTCATCGGGGAAATACCAGGGCGTAGGTACCGGCGTGCGCCACCGGGAAGCGGATCATATCGGCGGCCGGCCGGTCGGCCGTCACGACCTGTACCTTGCCGCCCGCGATCATTTCGGCGGGTGACAGCATGGCCGCCAGCCGCTCGGGACTCGGATACTTCGCTGCCGCCTCGGGCGGCGTCTTGAAGTGCAGCGGGTACGCAAACGTGGCCATCGTGCCCGCCGGCATCGTCCCGCTCGCGGTGAACGTCGCGGAGTATTGTCCTGCAGTTGGTTGGATGGTGACGCGCCCGCTGTCGCCCGTCGCGTGCCCCGAAGTATCCGGTGGAATTTCCAGAATGAGGTAGATGGCCTTGTCGCCGGGATTGCGCAGCACGATGGTGCGTCCCTCGGCCGGTGCAAACGCGACCGTGGTGTCGGCGGGCGACCTGCCGCTTTCGGCCACGATCCAGACCTTGTCGGCCGTGGTGACGCCGTGCAGCGAGTTGTCCGGCGTTGCCGTGACCTCGAGGTGATTGTGGTGGCACCCGGCCAGTGCCAGCACGAGGCCTATCTTCCCGGCATGGCGCCGACGATGCCGACCCGGCTTCTCGTCTCGATCGCCCTGCTGGTTCCCGGACGCGCCGCGGCGCAGGTCTGGCGCCCGGGCAGCGAGATCGCGCTGATCGAGCGGGCCGTGGCGGTCCGCACCGCACGCGATCTCGACACCCGGCTCGGCGCCTGGGGCGCGACTGCCCACGGTATCCTGCGTTTTTCCTCGCTCATCAGTCACGACGGTATTCCGGTCGAACGAGTCATCAGGGCCGACGAACTTCGGGACGAAGTGTACGGTGAAGCACCGAACCGGAGCAAGCAGATCATCGCCGCGTGGCGCGACACGACATTTCTTCCCAATCATCTCGTCTATCATCGTGATCACCTCGGCATTGTTGCCAACGACTTCGGAACCGCGATTCGCCTCGGCCAGGGCGACGAAGTGCGCGACGTGCCGCATCCGCTCTCGACGGCGGGGCTCGCGTTGTACCGTTTCGCGGTCGGCGACACGGTCACGATCACCGGGCCGGCCGGACCGGTGCGCGTCGTCGGCGTGCGGGAGCGTCCGGTGGATCCGTCGATGCCCGGAACGGTCGGCACACTCTATCTCGATGTCGATCGCGCCGCGCTGGTTCGCTTCGAATTCACCTTCACGCCATCATCCTACCGCGATCGGACGGTCGACGACATCACGGTGACGCTTGAGAACGCCCTGCAACGCAACACGCTCTGGCTGCCGTGGCGCCAGTCGATCGTGATTCGCCGCGGTGAGCCCTTGCTCGACCTGCCGATTCGTACCGTGATCCGGGCCGACTGGACGATCAATGACTATCGCTTCGGTGTGACGCCGCCGGCCCCGCTGGTCATCGGGACGTCGATCGCCGGCCGGTTGCAGCCTCCGGCGGGTGGTGGCTGGTCGGGATCGATCGCGGCGCGTCTCGACGCACTTCCAGCCACCGAAGCCGAGGTTGACGCGGTGCGACGGGTCGCGACGCGTGAACTTGAGGGGCGGGTCCTGAGCGGACTCGGCCGCTGGCGGTTCGCCGGTACCGGCGTGAGCGGACTGCTGCACGTCAACCGGGTCCAGGGCGTGACGCCGACACCCGGCTTCGAGTTTGCCATCGGGCGCGGCTGGTCGCTTCATGCGCGCGGCGGCATCGGTCTCAGCGATCATCGCGCGGTCGGCGGCCTCGAACTGCGCCGCACCGCCGGTGGACTGACCTGGTCCGTCGCCGCGCAGCGCGACGTCGTTGACATCGGCGATCGCCGGGTGATCAGCGGCATCAGTAATTCGGTCGGCACGCTGCTCGGCGGCGGCGACTTCGGCGATTACACGCTCGTCGAGCGCGCCATGGCCGGGGTAGGCGGCGCCGCCGCCGGAACGGCGTGGTCATTCGAACTTGGCCACGAATGGTCGCGGTCGGTCACGACGGAGTTCACTCCAATTTCGGGCGAAGCGGCCCCCAACCCGGCGCTCGGCGCGGGCGGAGCCGGCGTAATCCGCGCGGCGGTGTGGCGGCCGCGGGAGAGTGGTCTTTCGTGGCGTGTCGATGCCGAAGCCGCTACGGGCGATACCGCGTGGACCAGGATCGATGTTCGCGCCAGCGAGCGGGCGGCGATCTCCCTCGGACATCTCGATCTCACCGCTGAGCTCGGTGCCGGCAGCCGACGCCTTCCGGGATACCGGTCATTTGCCCTGGGTGGGCGCGGCACACTGCCCGGCGTGCCGTTCCGTGCGGTGGGAGGGCGCCGGATCGCGCTCGCCCAGGTAGCCTGGGAACTTCCGGTACCAATTCCGACCCCGCCGGTTCCGGCCTCGCGTTATGCGCCCCTTCCTAGCACGCTGTCGCCATTCATCGCCGGGGGCATCGCTGGAGGGTCTGTTGCCGGGACCCCGTGGCTGGGGACCCGGCGCATCGAACCGGTGGCGGGGCTCCGGCTCGACCTCTGGGGTCCGATGCTTCGAATCGAGACCGGAATCTCCCTTCGAACCGGCCATGCGGACCTGATCGTGGACGTCCATCCGGACTGGTGGCCGCTGATGTGACCGCCGGCGGGCCCGGCGCGGTCGATGGGCCTCCCGAGTGGATTTTCTGCGCCTTACAGTATGAAGACGCCGGGCACCTAGATTGCTACAGGACTTTCCGGACCCCAAGCCCGATTTCGCCGAAAGGGCGACGTGACGAGTTACAACGATGAGTGGACAGCGGCTGTTCTCGGCCCCCTGATTCCCGAGGACAAGTTCGAACCTCTCAAGAATGACGCCCAATCGAAGACCTCGCTCTGGGAGCGAATCCTCGATGCGCGCCTGTTGACCGAGGCTGAAGCGCTGGCCACGGTGGCATCACGTTGCCGGCTACCGATCGCCAACCTTGACCTCGCCACCGAGGTGGGCCGCGACGCGGTTCCCGAGGCTCTGGCCCGGCGCCACAGCGTCGTGCCGCTCACCGTAACTGATGCATTGCTCGAAGTAGCGACCAGCAATCCATTCGACATTGGCGCCGAGCAGTCGCTGGCTTTCGCCACCGGCCGCGAGGTCCGGATGTTTCTCGCCTCGCCGCCGCGGATCCGGGAGAAGCTCGACGAGCTGTACGGCGCGTTGCGGCGCGAAGGCAGTGTCAAGGATATCCTGGCCGGTGTCGAAGGGCTCGACGTCAAGACGGTGGAGGAGGAACAGGAAGAGCTCGACGCCGAGGCGCTGAAGGACGAAGCCAGTTCGCGGCCGATCATCAAGCTGGTCGATGTCCTCCTCCACGACGGCATCACCTCGCGGGCGAGCGACATTCACATCGAGTCCGGCGAGCAGGTCGTCGTGGTGCGCTACCGGATCGACGGCGTGCTGCGCCACGCGATGACCATCCCGCGCAAGGCGGGCACGCCGCTCATCTCGCGCATCAAGATCATGTCCGGGCTCGACATCGCCGATCGGCTCCGCCCGCAGGACGGTCGCGCCCGGGTTCAGGTCGCCGGCAATCCCGTCGATCTGCGCATTTCGACGCTGCCAGCGACCCACGGCGAAAAGGTCGTCATCCGGATCCTGAACACCCAGTCGACGATGCTGTCACTCGACTCGCTCGGACTCTACGAAGATCAGATCGCCACGATCAAGCGGCTGCTCAACAGCAAGGAAGGCATCATCCTCTGTACCGGGCCGACCGGTTCGGGCAAGACGACGACGCTCTACTCCTGCATCCGCACCATCGAGGGCGAGGGGATCAACATCGTCACCGTCGAGGATCCGGTCGAGTACCGCCTTGGCAAGAACATCGTGCAGGTGCAGACCAACGAGAAGACCGGGCTGACCTTCGCCGCAGCATTGCGGTCGATCCTGCGGCAGGACCCCGACATCGTGCTGGTGGGCGAGATCCGCGACATCGAAACGGCGCAGGTCGCCGTGCAGGCGTCGCTCACCGGCCACCTGGTGCTCTCGACACTGCATACCAACGACGCGCCGAACACGGTGACCCGTCTCGTCGACATGGGGCTCGAGGCGTTCAAGATCGGCGCGGCGCTGCGCGGCGTGATCGCCCAGCGGCTGATGCGCAAGCTCTGCGCGTCGTGCCGCGAGGAGCAGCCACACAGCGAGATCCCCGAGCGGGTCCGGGCCCACATTCCCGCCGGCACCAAGATCTACAAGGCGGTCGGGTGCGGGCAATGCACCCAGACGGGATATCGCGGCCGGTTCTCGGTGGTCGAGATCCTGGTGATGACCCCGGAGATCGAGCGGCTGATCGGCAACAACGGCACCGCGGAGCAGATCGGCACCGCCGCCCGCGCCGCCGGGATGCACAGTCTGTTCGAGTGCGGGCTCCACCATCTGCTCGACGGTCATACGACGGTCGATGAATTGGTCCGGGTCACCGACGTGCCGCAGGCGGTCGAGCCCGCGGCGGGCAAGACGAAAGCGAAGGCGAAGGAGAAGGCGCGCAAGAGCAGCGCGACTACCGCGGCGACTGAACCGGTCGAGGTCGATGTCTCCGGCGAGCATTCGGCCGACGAGCTCCTCGCGGGCCTGGAGCTGGTTGACGAGCCCGAAGCGGAAACGTCCGAAAAGCCGGCGCACGCCAAGATCCTGCTGGTCGAGGACGAAGACTCACTGCGCCGGGTGATCAAGGACCTGCTCGAACGCGAGGGCTACGCCATCTGCGAGGCCCGTGACGGCGCTGAGGCGATGGAGCAGCTCGATCGGCATAATCCCGATCTCATGCTCCTCGATCTCAATCTTCCCAACGTCGACGGCTACACCGTGCTGCAGAAGGTGCGCGCCCATCCCCGCACCGAGAACCTGCCGGTGATCATCCTGTCGGCTCGCGGTGACGAGGATAACGAGGTCAAGGTCCTCCGCCTCGGTGCCACCGACTTCCTCAGCAAGCCGTTCCGGCCCAAGGCGCTCTCCGCCCGCCTCGAGGCGACGCTGGCGCGAGCCCGCCAGTAGCACGCTTCCAACCGCAGCACCGAACCGAGGTCGCATGTCGCGGATCGCGCTGGTCGATGTCTATGTCCTGCGCGGCAGCGGCGCCGATTTCGAGGTGCTGATGCTGCGGCGGGCGCCGGGCGGCAAGCGCGCCGGCACCCGGGAATGCGTCCACGGCAAGATCGAGCCCGGCGAGTCGGCGGCGCAGGCCGCGTTTCGCGAGTTGCGTGAAGAAACCGGCTGCGAGGCGGCGACGCTGTACAATCTGAGCCGCGTCGAGCACTTCTATGTGCAGGCCAGCGATGAGGTGGTGTTGATTCCGGTCTTCGCGGCCTTCCTCGCCGATGGCGCGCAGATCACCCTGAGCGACGAGCATTCGGAGTTCCGCTGGCTCCGTCCCGACGACGCGCGTCCTCTGTGGACCTGGCCGCGCGCGGAGCGCAGCATCGACGACGCGGTCCGGCTGCTCGGCGGCGGGGATGCGGGGCTGGTCGAGAACGTCCTGCGGATCCGGCCGCCTTGACATTGGCAACATCGTTCCCGCTTTACATGCTCGACATGCATGAGGGCCGATTGGAACCTCGACCTGGTCTATCTTTGGCCAATGGAAGCAGATGCCGCTCATCCGGGTAGCCGGACCATGACCGTTGAGGGAATGCTTCGCGATCGGCGCGAGGAGATCCTGCGCCTGGCAGCGCGTCATGGGGCGCGGAACATTCGAGTGTTTGGCTCCGCCGCACGGGGAGAAGCGGATCAACAGAGCGACGTCGACTTCCTCGTGGAGATGGAATCGGGACGGAGCCTGCTCGACCTCGGCGGTCTGCAGTACGATATCGAACGTCTGCTGGGGCGGTCCGTCGACGTCGTAACCGAGCGGGGACTCAAGCAGCGCATCCGTCACCGTGTGCTTCGCGAGGCTGTGCCGTTGTGAGGGATCCGAGCGAGCGGTTGCGAGATATGCTGGAGGCGATCCGCAACATTCTGGTGCACGGTTACTTCGACATCGATACGGATATCGTGTGGGATGCGGCGAGTCGCGACGTGCCCCCGCTCAAACCGGCGGTTGAGACGCTACTGCGAGCTCTGGAAGAACGCCGCGGATGACGGATGGTGATACTCACGGTCGGCCGACGCCTTCGCGCGGAATCGCAGGTCACTCCGGAATCTCCTTCACATCTGCTCTCCTGCCCTTCCAGGTGATCACCCAGGCGCGATTGTAGACATTGGCCGGCCACTTGTGCGGTGCGCGCTTCACCCCCAGTGCATCGGCGAGATCCGGGATCTCCTCGTGGTTCCAGCAGATGATCACCGTCTTCCCCTTGAGCGCCGGATTGCCCAGGATCAGCTTGGCCAGCTTCTGGTCATCGCTCCCGGTGTACGGCGTCCGCACCGGAAGGTGGAGTGACGCGGCGAGCGGCGCCACCGTTTCGGCGGTGCGTTGGCCGTTGCCGTCGTTGGTCATCCGGGTGGCGTAGATCGCTGCCGGCGCGCCGAACCGCCGGAACTCTGGGTGCGAGGCGAACCACGCCACCAGCCGTTGCGCATGCGCCCTGCCGGCCACGGAGAGGTGCGGATCGTCCTTCTTGTTCGGTTCTTCGGCGTGGCGGAAGAGGATCACCTGGGCCGGATGATCCGGCGCGGGCGCCGGGTTCGGCGTCGACAGCGCGACCAGCAGCAGTGCGAGAGGCAAGGTTCGCTCCGCTCAAGGGTTCGTCTGGATTGACGAGGCGGAGCGCCGATGATGCACGCGCAGGGCGGGAGACTGATGAGACCGAGGAAGCGCCCCGGCGATTCGTGGCAGCGGTCGCGGCTGGTGCCGAAGGCCTCGCCGAGATCCTGGAACCTCTGACGATATCGTCGGGAACGGTCGCCGCAGACGTTGAGGGTATCGCGATCGCTGCCGAAGGTATCCAGGCGATCAGGGAAGGTGTCGCGGTGATTTCGGGAGGCGTCGCCGCCGGTTCAGAAGCTGCCGCGGCAAGTGTGACGCCGAGCTTGGCAGACGCAGGAGCTGTCCCGGCAAAAGTGGATGCGATCGGCGATTCCGTAGTTCCTGCCGAGGACGCTGTATTGCCTGTCCCGGATTCTGTCATGCCGATCCCCGAGAACGTAGGAGCTATCCGGGAGAACGTAGGAGCTATCCCCGAAAGCGCCGGAGCAATCCCGGCCGGCGGGACTCCGGTGTCGGACTTCAGGAAAAGCGGTCGAGGAAAGCGTGACGCGCGTCGCGGCGAACGCGGAACGGCGCCCGGGTGATGGATGTGCGGGCGAGGGAAGCGTCAAACGCTCCGGGCCGGGCGGGGGGAACGACGGATCGACTTCACGAAAGGAAACGGCGCGGCGTCAGAGGTGGTGGAGGCGGTCGGGACAGGAGCCGGGGATAGCGTCGAACCTGTCGCGGCCGTCAGGAAACGCGATCCGGAGTTCATCGCACGGCGCGATGTAATCTCCGAAGAGCCGATGGCGAGATTGACCGGGCCGGCGGCGAACGGAGAAGCGGGAGCGGACGGTTGCCGAGGGCGTCGCGGGCCCGGCGCGAAGGGACGCGGCGTTGTCATCAGCGGGCACGGAGTTGTCATGAGAGGACTCCGCGTCGCCACGAAACGGCTCGCCGACTTCACAGAAGGGCGCCCCGGCGGGACGAAAGGGCGCGCTGGCAGGACGGCGCGCCGCGATATCATGCGACCAGCCGGAAGCCAGCCATCGCAAAGTGATGGTCAAATGAGTACGCCAAACGGATGCGCGCGCGCTTCATGATGGCAAAACTGGTTGCGTCCACGGCCGAAAGCTTGTGCAGGTCACGGCGCCGGAAATATTCCCAGCTCTGTTCCAGATCGCGCAGCCCGCAGGGCAGGATCCGGACCGTGCCGGGCTCGTGGATCAATTCCTTCCACGTGAGTGCCACGTCGCGGTTGGCATTGCGTTCCAGGAAGGTGAAGGTCTCAATGACCACGGGAATCGACGTGTGCAGTCGCGCCCCGGCCGCCTGCAGGGCATCCCACTGCTCCCGGGCCTCGGCGTGCAACGGGTCGCGCGAGAGCGCCAGCGCTACCCAAGCGCCGGTATCAACGAACGCGGCTTCACGCTGCCGCATCAGGGTTGGTCATGGACGCTGTCGTGATCGGTCGAAGAGCGTTTGGGCTCACCATTCCAGATCGCCACGGGACCCGCCGACGCCGGCTTGAGCACCACTTCGCGGATCGCCTCGCGAACCAGGTGAGCGATGCTCTGTCCGGACCGCGCAGCCGCCTTCCGCAGCGCGGCAAGCTCCTCTTTGCGCAGATATACCTGGGTCTTTTCCATATGTGTCAGATTACTATGGCGAGTGACATATATCAAGTATTCACGCCAGGCGCCCTGCACCAGGTCGGGACCACGACTCGAATCGGAGCTGCGGACGCCGCGGATCATGAGCGTATACGGATACGCACCGGTCGGTGCGGCCGAGGCGTCCCATCCGACCAC
This sequence comes from Gemmatimonadales bacterium, assembly GCA_050732975.1. Taxonomy (GTDB): domain Bacteria; phylum Gemmatimonadota; class Gemmatimonadetes; order Gemmatimonadales; family GWC2-71-9; genus Palsa-1233. Next base: position 4,843 of record JBOHRZ010000033.1, on the reverse strand, counting down.
GAGCTGCCGGACATTGCTCGTCCACGGCGTATAGGTCGTCGTGGTGCGCACCGTGTCGTTGACCGTCAGTTGGGCCGTGACGTGAACCAGCGTGGTCGTGTCGAGCCCGACGTTGACCGCGACCAGCGGCCTCGGGGCTGCCGCGGAAGAGGCATACACCAATGTCAGGTTGCGGGCGCGATCCAGCGTCGTGAACGTCGGCGTTGCCAGCATCAGCAGGGCGTCGCCGCACGACCAGTCGGCATGCCCGACCGAACTGGTGAGACAGTGCGCTCGGTTGAATACCGAGTCGGGCTGTCTCGGTTGCGTCAGGACCGGGTTTGGCGGCGGTGGCGGCGTGCCGATCGTCACGTCGTACCACCCGGAATCGGAGACGACACCGTGCGCCGCGAGCGAGACCTGTCCGGTGCCGCTCGTCCCGGTCACGTCGAAGCGTACTCGCACGGTGTCCGTCTCGTAGGCGTCCATCGTGAGTATCTCGGTGAGTGAGGTACAGGCGGTAACGACGCCCATACCGGCGCAGGTCGGCGTGTAGGTCGTCGCGTAGGCGCGGTTATTGTCGACGGTGAACGACACATAGTTGTTGCTGCTGTTCGCCGCGACGGTGACTGGTCCACCGCCTTTCGGTTCGACATCGACGTTACCCGGGAGCAGCGGTCGGGCCGCCGGACGGCGGACTGGCACCTGCGCGGCGAGCGCCAACGGTGGGAGGGCCAGAAGGGCAGCGAGCGCGCGTGATGCAATCCAACACGCGCGCTGCGCCCCGGTCCCGAGGAGGGTGCCACCGGACCCCGCGCGAGCGGGGCCACGGTGGCGGTCCCGGGCGCCAGGGGGAGGCGTCCGGGGGGAAAGCGTCCGGCCCAGGACAGGCCGGGGTGGGCGGTGGAGCGCCGCCGTCGGGATGACGGCGGTAACAATGGCGCGGAGCGCCGGATGCGACGGGAACCTCATCTGGACAACCTCGGTCAGGGGTAACCGAAGAAACACCGAAGAACAGGTACAGATTTACGCGCCGTGTCGTGGCCTGTCAAGACCCGGGGTTTTCCGCGCCAATCCTGACTTCCAGCGGCACCAAACGATCGCGCCCCGATGCCGGCTGGCATCGAGGCGCATTGCCGATTTTCCTCTCGTTTTCTCCTTCCCTCCTTCTCTCTTTCTTGGAGCTACTCGCTCCGCCTTTCCGGCGCCCGGTGCGTCTGGAACGCTTCCGGCGGCGCGTTCGGCTTGACCCGGATCGACTTGGCCGGAATCCCGACGTACACGTGATACGGCCGCACGTCCTTTGTCGCCACGGCGTTCGCCCCCACCATTCCCTGCTTGCCGACCCGCACCCCCGCAAGCACCGTCGCGTGATAGGTGATGCGGACATCGTCCTCCAGCACCGTGCGCAGGTCGGTGACGTCCTTCTGGTCCACGATGCTGTGGGTGTGCGAATAGATATTCGCGTAGTCCGACACCGACACGCGATTGCCCAATACGATGCCGCCGCGATCGTCGAGCAGCACATGACGATGGATCACCACGTCGTTGCCCGCTTCGAGCTGGTACCCGAACGAGAATTCGGCATGCTGGAAGCACTTGAAGTTGGCGCCCACCCGCGCGAAGACGTGCGGTGCCAACATCCGCCGGAACTGGACGCCGAGCTCGACGTTCTGCCCGCCGCACGGCAGGCGGTCGAACGAATACCACAGCCAGAGCAACGGCTTCACCCGCGCGAACTTCTCCCCGTCGACTTCGGCATAGTACTCCGGCTCCAGCGTGACATTGCGCGGGTCGAGCGCGTGCAGCGCCACCCGGCCGGCCGGCGAGGCGTGCGCCGCACGCTCGTCCCAGGTTCCCTGGCCGGGATACGCCAGTTCGAACAATGTGTCGCGCACAATTGCGTTGCGGTCGGATTGCGGCGCCCGCAACCGCGCGTCGAGGTCGGCGAGCCACGAGTCGTGCAGTTGCCGGTTGCCGGCGGGAAGTTCGACCTTGCGGAGCGGACGCATTGCCATCGTCAGTGCCCCCCTCCCGTCGTGTCAGGCCGTCCGTGGATACTGCCGAGGATTCTCGCCCGCTCGGCGTCGAACCGCGGCAGCCGGTTCTGCCAGTCGTCGTTGGCGGCGGTCACGTACGACAGCGTGAATCCCTCCCGCACCGGAATGTCGCGCGCATAGACCAGGATCGCCTGCACCTGATCGCGGACCTGCAACTGCTGATTCGAGAAGTTGGCCGAGATTGCGACCCAGCCTATCGGCCGGACCTGCTGCCCGTGAAACACCAGCGTCACGAGCTGCGGATCGAAGCGGACGTTCGGCGCCAGCGCCAGAAAACTCACCAGTGCGATGCCAGGCTGCGTGACACCTGTGAACGAGGTGACCGAATCGATCTGATGCCGATACGAGGCGATAGTCGCCTCGAGCGCGCGGTAGGAATCACCGGTCAACAGCCGCAGCACCCGTTCGTCGAGCGGGATGAACACGACCTGGAGCGAGTTGTAGCTGAGCTGCAGGCGCAGGTTCGAGAGGCTTAGTTGTCCCTTGCCGGGTGGGAGATTGTCAGTCGAGGCCGAGTCTACAATGCCCTGTGCCCGGAGCCCGGTGCCCGGAGCGCCAACCAGTGCCACCGCGATGAGCCACGGCGCGATACCTCGCGTCGCCCGATGTCCAATGTCCCGATGACTCATACCCGCCTCCTCAACTGTTCCCGGGCCGGGCCGCGGCGCGGACCGCGGCCACCAGGTCGGCGATCCCGTCGCCGGTCCGGGCGCTCACCGGCTGGATTTCATCGGCGTCGAAGCCGATCTCCCGCGCCCGCTCCGTCACCGCCGCCGCCAGCGGGGCTCGCGACAGCTTGTCGCACTTGGTGAGGACCGGCAGCACCGGCCGGCCGCCCTCCGCCAGCAGCTCACCAAAATCACGGTCGTCCGCCGAGATCGGATGGCGCACATCGAGCAGCCAGATCACGCCGGTCAGGGTGTCACGTTTCGACAGCAGATCGTGCAGCAGGGTGCGGTACTCCTGGCGGGCCTCCCGACTCGCCCGCGCGAAGCCGTATCCCGGCAGGTCAATAAGATAGAGCTCGGGCCCTGAATAGACATTGAGCAGCTGGGTCTTGCCGGGCGTGGCGCTGATGCGCGCCAAGGAGCGTCGGCCCGCCATGGCATTGAGCAGCGACGACTTGCCCACATTGGACCGTCCGATCAGCGCAAACTCGGGGCGGGGCGGCACGAACGGATGTAGCGGGTCGGGAAACGATCCGACGAACGCGAGCGGCAGGGTCTCGTCGCGGACGCTATGCCTCTTTCTTGCGCGGCGTGCGCTCGGTGACGATCAGCGGCGAAGTTCCCTGGTTGACCGACTCCGGGGTAATGATCACTTCGCGGACATCCTCGCGGCTGGGCAGTTCGAACATGATGTCGGTCATCATGTGTTCGAGGATGGCGCGCAGTCCGCGGGCGCCGGTCTGGCGGGTGATCGCCTTGCGGGCCGCGGCGCGCAGCGCCTCCGGATCGAAGGTGAGCCCCACGCCCTCGAGATCGAAGAGCCTGGCGTACTGCTTGGTGAGCGCGTTGCGCGGTTCGACCAGGATCTTGACCAGGGCGTCTTCATCGAGCGATTCCAGCGCCACCAGCACCGGCAGCCGTCCGACCAGTTCGGGGATCAGTCCGAACCTGAGCAGATCATCCGGCTCGGCGCAGGCGTAGGGGTGCTTCTCGTCGAACACGACGCTGGTGCCCACCGGCGCTTCGCCGCCGTTCGCGAAACCGATCCGTTGCCGGCCGAGCCGGGTCTCGATGATTTTCTCCAGGCCGTCGAACGCGCCGCCGCAGATGAACAGGATGTCGCGGGTGTTGATCTGGATGTACTCCTGCTGCGGGTGCTTGCGACCGCCCTGCGGCGGCACCGACGCGACGGTGCCCTCGAGAATCTTGAGCAGCGCCTGCTGCACGCCCTCACCCGACACGTCGCGGGTGATGCTGGGATTCTCCGACTTGCGCGCGATCTTGTCGATCTCGTCGATGTAGACGATGCCGCGCTCGCACTCATTGACGTTGAAGTCGCCGGCCTGCAGCAGCCGCACCAGAATGTTCTCGACATCCTCGCCGACGTAGCCAGCTTCGGTCAGCGTCGTCGCGTCGGCGATGGTGAAGGGAACGTCGAGGATCCGGGCCAGCGTCTGGGCCAGCAGCGTCTTGCCGGTGCCGGTCGGGCCCAGCAACAGGATGTTCGACTTCTCCAGCTCGACTTCGCTGCTGTCGCGCGGCCCCGAGTTGATCCGCTTGTAGTGGTTGTACACGGCCACCGACAACGAGCGCTTGGCGCGCTCCTGGCCCACCACGTACTGGTCGAGCGTTTCCTTGATCTCCATCGGCGAAGGGACCGGACGCTTTCCTTCGGTCGCTTCGCGCTCCTCGTCCTCCGCCAGGATCTCGTTGCAGAGGGTGATGCACTCGTTGCAGATGTAGACCGACGGGCCGGAAATGAACTTCCGGACCGAGTCCTTGCTCTTGCCGCAGAAACTGCACCGCAGGTGCTTGTCGTTCGACATCGCCACTCCTCAGCCGACTGTCTTGCGAGGCGAGAACACGGTGTCCACCAGGCCATATGCCACGGCTTCGTCGGCGCTCATGAAGCGGTCACGTTCCATGTCGCGCTCGATCTGCTGCACCGACTGCCCGGTGTGCCGGGCGTACAGCTCGTGCATCTTGGTGCGCAGGTAGAGAATCTCTTTCGCCTGGATCTCGATGTCGGCCGCGGTTCCCTGCGCGCCCCCCGACGGCTGGTGCATCATGATCCGCGCGTGCGGCAGGGCCGCCCGCTTCCCCTTGGTGCCCGCCGCCAGCAGGAACGACCCCATC
>JBOHRZ010000032.1:0-13910 GCA_050732975.1 Gemmatimonadales bacterium | reverse complement strand
CCATCATACATGGCGAAAATTAGGGTACGCTTGAGATTCCGTTGGATCGAGCTGGTCTTGGCCATAGCACTGAAAGATGGTCATGAGGGCGGGGATATGGTAGCCCAGCGCCCTGGGCCCTGGGCGTTCCCAGCGTCACTGTCCGGTGATCCCTCCGGTGGTTTGCAGATATCTGACGACGAACCAGTCGGAATCGCCCAGACTCTGGCGCACCACGGCGTCCTGCCCGGGATCGAAGTCAACGGCGCCATAAAAACGGCCCACCGCCCAGAGCGAGCCGTCGCCGGCGAGCGCCACGCCGCCGGTCACAGCAAGCATTCCATCGCCGGTGACTGGTGCCGACAGCGGGTTCACCCAGCGGAAGTCGCCGGTGGCATTGAGTGACAGCAGATAGGCATCCGTCGCGCCGCTTGTCGCCAGCGCGTTGACCACGTGGGCGCTGCCGCCGGGATCGAAGTCAACTGACCCCTGGAACGAGCCGCCAAGATAGAAGTTGCCGGCACCGTCCTGCGCAAAGGCGGAGACGCTCTCGGTCCCGGTGCCTCCGAAGGTGCGTTGGAACCCACTCCAGGCACCGGCCGCGGTATAGCTGGTCAGGAAGACGTCGACATCGCCCTTGCTGATGATGGCCTGGCCTCCGGCGCCGGGGCCGAGTGTCGCAGTCCCGCTGAAGGTGCCGGTCACATAATCCATTCCGTCCGATCCGGCGATGACACCGCCGCTGCTGACCAGGTCGTTGCCGGCGCCACCGCCGCGGGCGGCCCATTCGAGACTGAGGTCGTTCGAGAGCTGTGCCACGAAGAAATCGAGGCCGCCTTCGCTCGTCAGGAGCAGCGGCGCCAAGGGCGAACCGAACGTGGCGATGCCGCTGAAGGTCCCGCCCACCACGACATCACCGTTGCTCTGCAACGAAAGCGCGGTACCGGCGTCGTCGCCGGTGCCGCCGAACTGGGTCACGGCAATGAAGGATCCGTCAGGGCCGTAACGCGCCACGAAACCGTCGGTGCCTCCCCGCGAAATCAGATTCGCCGTGGCCGGCCCGGGATCGAAATCGACAGTACCGGTAAACGATCCGGCTACCAGGACGTCGCCGGCCGCGTCGATGGCAAGATCGCGGGCCTCGTCATCGCCGGTGTTGCCGACGGAGACCGCCCAGTCGCAGGTTCCCGCTGCGCTGATCCGCACCAGCAGGATATCGCGATCGCCGTAGTTCGGAATGACCGAACCGTTGCACAGTGCGCCGGCACTGGCGTAACCGGCCAGGTACACCGCACCATCGGGTGCGACCTTGACCGCGTAGGGGGAATCGACATCGCCGCCGCCGACGGCGAATACCCATTGGAAGGTGCCGTCCGGGGCGTACTTGGCGACCGCGATGTCGTAGGGTCCGTTGGCGATTTTCGCGGTGGCGCCAGGCCCGGCGTCAAAATCAACCGTGCCGGCGAAGTAGCCGGCGACGTATGCATTGCCGGCGCCATCGGTCGCGACGACCCGGGCAAAATCTGAGCCGGTCGATCCGACGCGGAGCGGCAGGAGCGGCGCGTTCGGCGGAGGAGGAGGCGGCGTGAATGTGGTCGACTCGAAAGGCGCCCGGCATCCGGCAAAACCGGCTACCAGCGCGAGCAGAAGGACAGAGCGTGAGATCGGCATTCCGTCAAAGTATCGGTGACTGGACCGCAACCCGCTACCCTGGTGGGAAGCTCCCGAGGAGGGACTCGAACCCCCGACCCGCTGATTAACAGTCAGCTGCTCTACCGACTGAGCTACTCGGGAATGGCCGGCGGCACCACGCCCCGCCGGGGCGGGAAGGTAGTTTCTCCGGCCCGTCACGGGCAAGCAAACACACTGGCGGCATCGGGCCAACGGACAGAACCCGCGTTGGTGCACTGTCACCACTTCGGTTTCCTCGATGGACCATGGTACGTCCGTCATTCGATTCACGATCCAACCCGAGGAACGCGACAACAGACGTCGCGACTGGATCCGGTGCTGACACCAGGCGGCCTTCGTCGCGTCGAGGGCCGGGAACCAGTCCACTCGTGCTGGCCGATTACCATCGTTGTGCTGTGTGCATAACTGGTTGTGGAAAAATGACTTACGGGAAACAGCCGCCCTTCTGAACCAGCGCCAGGTCGGCTATATTTCTTTTATGCATCTGTTCCCCCTGATCGGCCACGATGAGACCCGTCTCAACCTCTCCCGAGCCGTGGGCGCCGAACGTCTTCCGCAGGTCCTGCTCTTCACGGGCCCGGCCGGAGTCGGCAAGCAGCGGCTTGCCCTCTGGCTTGGCCAGTTGCTCCTCTGTCGATCGCCCGGTGCGGAGCCGTGCGGCGCGTGCGCCGGGTGTCGGCAGGTGCTGGGGGTGGCCCATCCTGACCTTCACTGGTTCGTCCCGGTGCCACGATCCAAACCGGGAGATCCGGACCGTCAGGTTGACGAGGTTGCGGAGTCGCTCGAAGCGGTGATGGCGGAGCGCCGCCAGTCACCGCTGTGGACCGCGCCGGACGGCATGGCCATGCACGGCGTGGCGAGCGCGCGGCTGCTGCAGCGCCAGGCATCGCTGACCTCTGTCGCGGGTGGCTGGCGGGTGTACATCGTCGGCCGGGCGGACCGCCTGGTGCCGCAGGAATCCAGTCCGGAAGCCGCCAATGCCTTGCTCAAGCTGTTTGAGGAGCCGCCACCGCGTTCGCTCTTCGTCCTGACCGCGGCCGAACCGGGCCTGGTTCTGCCGACGATCCGGTCCCGGGCGACACCGGTGCGCCTTTCCCGCCTCGGCGATGCCGATGTCGCGGCGTTCCTGACCGCAGCCGGAGTATCCGCCGGCGACGATGTGATCCGGCGCGCACGGGGTTCGATCGGCGCGGCGCTGGCCAGCGAGTCGGAGGGAGCGGCCAGGGCCCGGGCCGCTGCCCGGGCATTCGCCGAGGCCGCAGCAGGCGGCGAGCGTCAAGTCATGGAGCGGGTCCTTCGGCAGGCGCCGTGGCAGGCCCGCGGCGAATTCACCGACATGCTCGATGCGCTCGCGGGGCGGCTGGCCGCCAGGCTGCGGCGTGCAGCCAGCGCTGAGAATCGCGTCTCTACAAGCGACGCCGCTGTAGCCGTGTCCCAATTGGAGGATGTTCTGGCGGCGCGACGTCGGGCGCAGGGCAATGTCAATCCGCAGCTACTGCTGGCGGCACTGGCCGACGAACTGATGACGCCGGAGATGCGTTGACTCTGAGTCACGTCGACAGTGCCGGACGGGCCCGGATGGTCGACGTCGGCACGAAGCCGGTTGCCGCGCGGCGGGCTGTCGCCGAGGGCCGGATCGAGATGTCGCGCGAGGCGCTGCAGCAGGTCCGCGATGCGGCGCTCAGCAAGGGCGACGTGCTGGCGATCGCCGAGATCGCCGGTATCGCCGCAGCGAAGCGGACGGCGGACTTGATCCCGCTCTGCCATCCCGTGGCGCTCGATCGTGTGGCGGTCGACCTGGAACTGATTGACGACCCGCCGGCGGTGCGCGTCGTGGCGACGGCGGCGGCGACAGCCCGAACCGGCGTCGAGATGGAGGCGCTCACGGCGGTGACCGTTGCCTGCCTCACGGTGTACGACATGGTCAAGGCTGCCGATCGCGGTATGCGAATCACGGCGATCCGGCTGTTGGAGAAAACCGGCGGTACGCGCGGCGACTGGCGTGCGAACGACAACAAGGAGACCGGATCATGAGACGATTGTTTGCACAGTTTGTCGTGCTGGCGGTAGGATCGATCGCGCTGGTCGGCCTGGGCAGTGTGTCGAGCATGCTCGCAACTCATCGTGCCACGCCGATTGCGAACGACGACTCCACGGTGACGGCGGTCCGGGCGCAGTTGGCCGATGCCCGGCACGAGCTCGAGCGAGCACATCAGATCCTGGAGTTTTCGGGTCTCTACTCGGTCCCGGCCGATCTCTGCGCCCGGATCTACGACGCAGCGGTCGCCGAGCGGATTCCGCCGGCAGTCGGTTTTCGACTGGTGCGGATCGAAAGCGGCTTCCAGACCGGCGCCGAAAGCGATGCGGCGGCGATCGGCTTGACGCAGTTGCGCCTGACCACGGCGCGTGGCTACAACCCGATGGTCAATGCCAGCGATCTCATGAATGCCGACGTGAATCTGCGCCTCGGCTTCCGGTACCTGCACGACCTGCTCGACCGCTTCGGGCAGAACCTGCCGGTGGCGCTGGAAGCGTACAACAAGGGACCCACGCTGGTCTCGGCGCAGCAGGACGAGGGCACCACGGTGGAAGGCCGCTACTCGAAGGCGGTGCTCGCCGGGCTGCGCCGGCGCGGCTGAGCGTTCAGCGCGACCCGACGAGAGCCACCGACTGACCGGCCGAGCGTCGCGGCCGTGCGACCGCGGTGTGTCGCGCGGTCACGACGATGGTCCGATGCACCGTCAGGCGCTGGCCGGGGTGCAGGATCACGTGCACCGGCAGGTGATTCTCGCTGCGCAATCGTGCGGGGGTCACGCCAGCACGACGCGCCACGGCATCCAGTCCCTCGCCCGCGCGCACAATCACCGTCCTGGTCACCCTGCGAGTCGTGCGAAGCGGATCGGGTTCGCGGAGGTACTTGTCGGGAATCGTCGTCGCAACGGGGATGTAGAGGGTCGTCCCGGGAACCAGCCTGCGCCCTCTGGCCGAACGATTGAGCGAGCGGATCAGCGCGGAAGCGACGTGGTAGCGCTTCGCGAGGGCGACGACGGTTTCGCCGCGCTTGACGTCGTGGCCCACGATGGCGTGCCGTTGATCCGGCGCGAGTGAATCGTAGCCGAGCGCGACGCGACCGGCGGTCCCGGTCGGCACCCGCACCGGATACGGATGGCCGGGCGGGGTGATCATGCGGAGCAACGCCGGATTCAGATTGTGCAGCGCATCGAGACTGGTGTCGGCAAGCCGGGCGATGAGGTCCAGCCCGGTGCCGCCGTCGACGAGCACCGTTTCCTGCGAGAACGGTGCGACATCGTGCGGGTGCGTGAATCCGAATTTCGCCGGCTCCTTGCCGATGATCGCCGCGGCAATCAGCTGCGGCACGTAATTCCGGGTTTCGTCGCGCAGCAGCCTGGTATTGGCCAGCGAGAAGAAGGCATCGTCGCTGTAGTCGCCGGACGAATCGGCGTCGTCAGGAAGCGATAGCCGTTCGAGTCCCCGGTCGACGCGGCCGGCGCCGGCATTGTACGCGGCGGCAGCCAGATAGTGCGAACCGTAATGGTCAGTCAGATCGGCGAGATGATGCGCCGCGGCGTCGGTGGACCGGAGCGGATCGCGGCGCTCATCCACCCAGGAATCCACCCGCAGACCATAGAGTCGACCGGTGCCGAGCATGAACTGCCACATGCCGACGGCGGAGGCGTGGCTCACCGCCTGCGGCGAGAAGCCTGATTCGATCAGGGCCAGGTAGACGAAATCGCCCGGAAGATCACGGGCCGCGAAGTTGGCGCGGACGTAGCCTTCAAACGGCGCCATGCGGTCGAGCCAGACCTGGAAGCGATCGTGCGCCTTGCCGCTGAAATAGTCGAGGTAATACTGCACCCGCGGCTGGTCCGCGAAATCGGTGACGTTCAGATCCCAGGTCGGATGGGCGTCGATGGGGAGATCAGGCAGTGACGCCGACGGAGCGGTGACGGCCAGCGAATCGAGGGTCGAGTCATCCGCGGCCGAATCGGTTGCGACCGGGTCGGACACCGGGCGGCGCGTGGTATCGGCGCGCGGTCCGGCGGGAGGCGTCAGAGCCACGCTGGCGATCAGCGGCGCGATCGGCGGCGCGACCGGTGCCGGTCCGATCACCGCCGGGCCGGCCGGATTGCCGGGCGTCAGCGCGGCGGTCGGCTGCGGCGCAACAACGACTCGTCCGCCGCAGGCCGCGAGAGATATCATGGCTCCGGTCAGCCACCACTTCATGCTCACTCTCCCCGGTTTGTGACACGCAGATGCGCCCAGCAGGGATCGAACCTGCGACCTGTCGCTTAAAAGGCGATTGCTCTACCGACTGAGCTATGGGCGCGCGGGGTGGATATTAACCCCATCGCCCCCGGCGCCGAGAGACCTGCAGCGGCCTCGGCGGGCGGCGCGCCAAGCGTAAATAGCAGCCAATCGCCCTGCTTGCGCAATGGCTTCGCCTTGATGCTGTCGAGCGTCGCCACTGGTACCGCCGAAATCACCACCACTCTGGCGCCGGGAAGCCGTCGCCTGACGCGAGCCGCAGTGCCCTCGCCGTAATCGGAGTGAAAATCTCCGTTGTACTGGATGACCAACGGCCGGCTTGCGTCGCTCCGGACCCGGGCGATCGATTCGGCCATGGTCTCGTCCTTGAGACACTGCGCCAAGTAGAAACGTTCGGTCGTCGCCGCGAGTACTTGAGGGGTTGTGGGGGTGCCGGATCCCATGGGGTGATCTCCCATGGCCGCCTGGAATCGCTTGAAGTAGTCATCCCGGGGACACTCGATGTCGGCGGCGGCCCACGCCCGGGTCGAGTCGGAGAGCCGCGTCACCGCATCCAGTCCGCGGGCAGAGACGGCGGCGGCCATGCGACGAGGCACGTTGCCGGCCACCACACGCCAGTGATGCGCCTTGGCGAATTCCACCAGCGGCCGGTAATCGGTGGGATAGTTGGGCCACGGACGCGCGATTTCGAGAAACGAGTCCTCCGGGATCGCACCGGCCAGATACCGGTCGAGCGCGGGCTGCACGTCGCGCTCGAACATCTCCAGCGTGACGACGACGTTGTCGCGGCGGCGGGCGATTTCCTGGAGAAGCGCCAGCTCCATGAGGTGGGTGCCGGGATCGTCGTGATGTTCGCCGAGCAGCACGACATCCGCGGCAGACGCGGCCTCGACCAGCGCTTCGAAATCACTGAATCGTTTGTGATGGGAATCATAGACGCGGTGCGGAGCCCAGAATTCCGGGATGGTGTCGTGCGCCGGAGCGGCGAGCGCGAGTGCCAGCGCAACGAAGTTCACCATGGCGCCGATTCGTCGAAGAGTTCGCCCTGCGCGATGGCGGTGTCGCAGAAGAGCTGGCGGTGATGGGGCGTCAAGCCAAGGGTACGGAGTGCGTTGATGTGTTCCCGCGTGGCGTAGCCGACATTGGTCGACCAGCCGTAGCCAGGACGCCGCGACGCCAGCGCGACCATGAGCCGGTCGCGCGCGACCTTGGCGAGGATCGACGCGGCGGCGATCGCATGACAACGCGCGTCCCCCTGGACCAGCGCGGTGTGCACGTGCTCCAGTTCGGGGAGCGGCAGTCCGTCGATCATCACCACGCTCAACGCGTCGGCCGCGAGCCGGGCGTGGCAGTGCGTCAGCGCGCGCCGCATCGCCAGCGCCGTCGCGCGCCTGATGTTCACCCGCTCGATCTCGCGCACGCTCGCCGCACCCAGGCCGAAGGCCAGCGCATGACGCCGGATCGTCGTGGCGAGACGGTTGCGATCCGCAGGCAGCGGCACGCGCTTCGAATCACGCACACCGCGAATGCCGCGATGATCCTTCGGAAAGCAGACCGCGGCGGCGACCACCGGACCCGCGAGCGGCCCGCGGCCGACTTCGTCGATGCCGATCAGGATGGCGCCTTCGCTCCACGCCTGACGTTCGTATCGCAGGGAGGCCACCGACGAAGTATAGCGCTACTCGCGCTCGCGTTTTTCCTGGATGCGCGACGCCTTGCCGCTCAGCCGGCGCAGGTAGTAGAGCTTGGCACGCCGGACCCGACCCCGCCGCAGCACCTCGATCGATGCGTACACCGGCGAGTGAAGCGGGAAGATGCGCTCGACACCCACGCCCGCGGAGATCTTCCGTACCGTGAACGTCTCTTCGGTGCCGCCGCCGCGCCGCCCGACCACCACGCCTTCGAATGCCTGCAACCGTTCCTTGTCGCCCTCACGAACGCGCACCATCACGCGGACGCTGTCCCCGGCGTCGAAGCGCGGTACGTCCGTACGCAAGCCCTCGCGCGTCAACTTATCCAGCAGTTCCATCCCCATTGCAAGCTCCTGCGCGTTCCGCGCGGTTTCGGTCAGGACGTCGCGTCACCATCGTGACGTTCGGTTGCCATATACGCCGCCCACAGGTCCGGGCGGCGCTGCTTCGTGAGTACCTCCGCCTGCTGCTGCCTCCACGCCGCGATGGCGGCGTGATCGCCCGAGAGCAGCACCTCGGGTACCGCGGCATCCCGCACCATCGCCGGCCGCGTGTAACTCGGCGGACTCAACAGTCCATCGTAGAACGAATCGCCACTCGCCGACTCATGGTCGCCGATGGCGCCGGGTAGAAGCCGCACCACCGCGTCGATCACACACAGCGCCGCCGGTTCGCCGCCCGACAGGACGAAGTCGCCGATCGACACTTCGTCGGCCCCGAGGAGATCGACCACCCGCTGGTCGATGTCCTTGTAGTGCCCCGCGAGCAGCGTCAACTCCTTGCCCAGCGACCAGCGTACCGCGTCGCCGTGCGTGAAGCGCCTGCCCCGCGCCGAGAGCACCACCACCGGTCCGCCCGTCTCGAACCGCTCGACCGCTTCGAGAAACGGCTCGGCCCGCAGCACCATTCCCGCGCCGCCGCCGAAGGGGTAGTCGTCCACCGTCCGGTGCCGGTCGTGCGCGGAGTCGCGCAACTGAACCAGACGGAACCGGACCTTCCCCGCGACGACGGCGCGTCCCGGGATACTGGCCGCGAGGTACGGGGCCAGCGTCTCCGGAAAGAGCGATACCACATTCACCGTCAGCACTGCCGTCACTCCAGCAATCCGTCGGGTATCCGCACCACCAGTCGGCGGGCCGCACGGTCGACCACGGTCACGTACTCGCCGCGGAACGGCAGCAGGAATTGCCGCTCCGCCCCCTGCACTTCGATTGTCGGGCCCTGGGGCAGCTCATAGACCGCGCTCACGATCCCGAGCGGCTGATCCCCTTCGTCCCGTACCGCCCAGCCGATCAGTTCCTGCTGGTACACCTCGCCCTCGGCCAGCGGCGCCATTTCGCCGCGCGGGACCGCCACGAACAGCTGCCGCAGCGACTCGACGTCTTCGCGCCGCTCGCGGCCGGCGAACTTGATGAGACATTCACGGTGATAGATCCGCGACTGCTCCACCACGACCTCGCCGGCCGGCGCTCCACCCAGGTCGAGCAACTGCAGGGTACGCCCGGGGGCGAACACCGCCTGCGGCTGATCGGTGAGCGGATAGATCGCGACCTCGCCCTTGAGGCCGTGCGGCTTCCGCACCCTTCCGACCACGATCGCCGGAGCCTCAGCGCCGGCGGGTTCCATCCTGACTAGACGCCGGCCTTCTTGAGCAACGCGGCGACCGTGTCGGTCGGAGTTGCGCCGCGGGCAATCCAGTGCCGCGCCTTGTCGATGTTGATCGTCACCTGATCCTTCGCCGCCTTGGGGCGGTAGGAGCCGATCATGTCGACGAAGCGGCCATCGCGGGGCGATTCCTTGTCCGCCACGACGATCCGGTAGGCCGGAATGCCCTTGCGCCCTTCGCGGCGCAGACGAATGCGAACTGCCATGACGCGTCCTCTCCTGGTCAGCGCGAGGGAAACGAGCGGCCGCCGAATGGCATCCGTATTCCCGGCTTTCCCGCGACTTTCATGAACTTCTGCATCTGCTTGAACTGCGACAGCAACTGATTGACTTCCTGCACCGTGCGCCCGGATCCTCGGGCCACCCGCGCGCGGCGCGAGCCGTTCATCAGGTCCGGGTCGCGGCGCTCGGCCCGGGTCATCGACAGCACGATCGCCTCGATGTGCTTGAGGCGGTCATCGCCGAGATTGGCTCCCTTGAGCATCGCCGGGTTCACCCCGGGAAGCATGCCCAGCACGTTCTTCATCGGACCGAGCTTCTGCATCTGCCGCATGGCGCTGAGAAAATCCTCGAGGTCGAGACCCCGCTTGGACCCCGCCTTGCGCGCCAGCTTCCGGGCTTCGTCTTCGTCGACCGTCTGTTGCGCCTTCTCGACCAGCGACAGCACGTCGCCCTGCTGGAGAATGCGCCCGGCCATCCGCTCGGGATGAAACGGTTCCAGCCCGTCGAGTCCCTCGCCGGTCCCCACGTACTTGATCGGCGCGCGGGTGACACCGTAGATCGACAGCGCGGCGCCGCCGCGGGCATCGCCGTCCATCTTGGTCAGGATCACGCCGGTGATGCCGAGCGCGTCGTGAAACCCGCGCGCAATCCGCACCGCGTCCTGACCGGTCATCCCGTCGGCGACGAGCAGGATCTCATGCGGCCTGACCGCTTCCTTGAGCCGCACCAGCTCGCGCATCATCTCGTCGTCGATCTGCAAACGGCCCGCCGTGTCGACCAGCACGGTGCGAGCCCGCGCCTTGAGCGCCGCATCGATGCCGTGCCGAACGATCGATACCACGTCGGTCGAACCCGGCTCGCCATGCACGCCGACATCAACCTGTCGTCCCAATGTCTGCAACTGCTCGATCGCGGCCGGACGATAGACATCCGCGGCGATCAGGTATGGCGCCTTCTGCTCCGTCTTCAACCGCCGGGCGAGCTTCCCGGCCGTCGTCGTCTTGCCGCTTCCCTGCAGTCCGACCAGCAGGATCACCGTCGGCGGCACCGTCGCAAACGTGAGCGGCGCCTGCTTCTCACCCAACAGCGCGGTGAGTTCGTCGTACACGATCTTGACCAGCTGCTGCCCGGGGCGCACCGCCTTGAGCAGGTCTTCGCCGACGGCCCTGGCCTGGACCCGCTCCAGGAATTCCCGGGTCAGCTCGAACGAAACGTCGGCATCGAGCAGGATCCGCCGGATGTCGCGGAGCCCTTCGCGGACGGCGTCATCGGTGAGAACGCCCCGGCCGGTCATCCGGCGCAGGGCGTCCGTCAGCCGGGACGACAGCTGGTCGAACATAGCCCTCAATTATAAACCGGTGCGGGTCGGGTTCCTTGAGGAGGGTGAGGGGTGAGGGGCGAGCTACCGTTCGATCCGGGCGGTTGGCAGCACTTTCCAGCCGGGCCACGCATCGGGAGCAATCACCAGCCGGGCGGCCGCGCCCGTCCCGAGAGCAATCGGCTCAATCCTGGACCGGTACCCTGCCCGCGGTGCCCGGACCAGCGGGCTCATCGCGGCCTCGAATCCCGCCGCGGCGGACGGAGTGTCCCAGACGCTGATCCAGATCAGCGCCGGTCCGTCTGCGGTGCGGTACACCCGGAAGCGGTCGCCACCCCAGCCCAGTGCCGAGTCCGTCTTCACCTCGTCGGCGTGGCGCAGTGTGGCGAGCAGCAGATCGGTATCGAATTCGCCGAAGGTGTCCTCGAAGATCAGCCCCGCCGTGTCGCCACGGAAGCGGACCGTGATCGGCTGGTCGCGCGCCGCGTAGCGATCGGTGTGGAGGATCTGTTCGGTCGATGACGGCATTTCCGCACCATATGGTTCGTCGCCGGGGTGCGCTTTGTCGAACCATCGCATGAACTCGGCGCCGTCGACGTAGGGAAAGACCAGCGTTTCGCGCACCGCCATCGGCGCCCGGGCGAACACACTGGTCCCGGCCTGCTGCACGCGTAGCTGCTCGCGGAATGAAGTCCAGAAGCCGTCGTTGTTGAGCAGGTCCATCCCGGGCACCAGCGCAACCAGCGATGCGATTGTGGCCTGCCCCTCGAGAATCGCTTGCGCGGCGGCCTGGCGGTCACCGTCGCTCGCATCCTGCAGGATCGAGTCGAGCGCCAGATACTGATGTTGCAGCGCGTGTACCATCTCGTGCGCGAGTACCAGTCGGAGCTGGGCCGGATCGGCGCCGGCGACGGCAAAGAGTGTGGTGGAATCGGGATCATAGAATCCCGCCACCTGCTCGGTATAGAGATCGACGAACAGCCGGCGGAGGTCGATCGAATCCGGGATCATGCCGAACAACCGGTAGGTGTCGGTGATGCCCTCGAGTCGCTCCGGTGGCAACTCGCGAGCTACCTTGGCGACGAGGTACGCCCGGATCTGATCGCGGGACCGCACCGCCGAACGCGGGGTCGACGTGAATGG
Organism: Gemmatimonadales bacterium; assembly: GCA_050732975.1. Taxonomy (GTDB): domain Bacteria; phylum Gemmatimonadota; class Gemmatimonadetes; order Gemmatimonadales; family GWC2-71-9; genus Palsa-1233. The sequence continues at coordinate 1,913 of JBOHRZ010000032.1, read as the reverse complement.
CCGGCCGGCAGCCCTGGACACCGCCGGCATCAATGAATCGACCAGGTGCGCCAACTGGCGTTCGTCCACCGACTGTGCCGAGGGCGGCGTGCCGCGACAGGCGAATAGCAGCACGATGCCGAGCACGAGAACGCGGAACGCGGAGGGAGAGATGAGAGACGAGAGACGAGAGACGAGGAGACTCCTGGTAACACGTCTCGCGAGTGTGAGCAGCCCGAATTCGAGAGACGAGAAGTCTGGAACCCCCTCGTCTCTCCTCTCTCGTCTCTCGTCTCTCGGGTTCACAGCAACCCCCGGTACCAGTTGAGCACATCCGCCCCCCCGATCCAGCAAGCGGCGGCGGCGACGGCGAGGAACACCCCGAACGGGACCAGTCTGTCGCGGCCGGCGAGCTTGAGCGGAAGGAATACCACCGTGCCAAGCACCGCGCCGAAGAACAGTGTCAGCAGCACCCCTTCCCAACCGAGAAAGGCGCCGATCATCGCCATCATCTTCACGTCGCCACCGCCCATGGCCTCCTTGCCGAATGCCTTCGCCCCGCCCACCGCCACCAGCCATAGCAATCCGAACCCGACCGCGGCGCCGAGCACTGCCTGCGGCCATGGCAACACCCGCGGATCGGCCGGATGTCCATTCCATCCGGCGGCGAATGCCAGCAGCAGACCGATGGCGGTGCCGCCAATGGAGAATTCGTCGGGGATGATGTATTCCCGCGCGTCGCTGACGGCAATTCCCAGGAGGATCGAGCCGAATACCGCGCCGCGAAGCGCCTCCAGACCGAAACCGTACGCCGCGAACGCCGCCACCCAGATCGCTCCGGTCGCCAGTTCGACCGCGGGATAGCGCCATGGGATGCCAAGCCCGCATCGGCGGCATCTCGCCCGCAGCGCCAGCCACGAAACGACCGGGACATTGTCGTACCAGGCGATCGCGCCACCGCACTGCGGGCAGCGCGAACGCGGCGCAACCACCGACTGCAACGCCGGCCATCGCACGATGCATACGTTGAGGAACGAGCCGATCAGCAGGCCGAAGACCGCCACGACGATCAGCGACGCGGTCGGCGGCGTCATCGCGTCACCTGGTAGAGGACAATGGCCGCGGCGACCGCGACGTTGAGTGATTCGGTCCCCGGGTCGATGGGAATTCCGACGCGAAGGTCGGCGCGGGCGAGCAACGCCGGGGCGACGCCGGCTGCTTCGTTTCCGAAGATCAGCGCGATCGGCGAGGCATCTCGGCGGACCTCCGCCACGGGAATGCCGTCCGTTACCGTGGCCCAGATCCGGACCTGCAGCTCGGCGAGATGATCCAGGATCGCGTCCGGCTCGGCGTGAAGATGCGGCAGGCGGAAGAGGGCGCCCATCGCGCCCCGGACCGTCTTGGGATTGGCAAGGTCGGCGGTGCCGGGGAGCGCGATCAGTCCGGCCGCGCCGAAGGACAGTGCGGTGCGGGCAATGGTGCCGACGTTGCCGGGATCCTGGACGGCGTCGAGAATCACCAGTGGATGGCCAGCGGCGAGCGGCAAGTCGTCCAGGGCCCATTGCCGGATCGGATACACGGCGATGACACCCTGCGGATGCTCGGTCGCAGCCGCCCCCGCAAGATCATGATCGTCAACGTCCTCGACGGCCACCCCGAGCTCCAGCAGTCGCGAGCGCAAGCGCGATCCGCGCGGGGTGGCCTGGAGCGCCGGCGACGCCAGCACGCCCTTGCAGGGGATGCCGGCCGCGACCATTTCTTCCACCAGCCGGACACCTTCGGCGAGCGCCAGACCGCGGCGCTCGCGCCCCTTGCGGCGGTGCAGGTCGCGAATGGTAGAAATCAGGGTCATAGTCCCGGAGGTCATGTGGGTACGTCAGCGAGCCGGATCGCCCTCACCATTGCCGGCTCGGACTCCGGTGGCGGCGCCGGCA
>JBOHRZ010000031.1:0-13976 GCA_050732975.1 Gemmatimonadales bacterium | reverse complement strand
GCCGCGGTGACCGCCACCGCCGCCCTAACGGGAACCGCCGCGGGACGGCGCAGCAGTGCGGCCGCCCCGGGAAGGTGCCGCACTACGACCGCCGCGGGACGGCGCAGCACTACGACCGCCGCGGGAAGGTGCCGCACTACGACCGCCGCGGGACGGCGCAGCAGTACGACCGCCGCGGGACGGTGCGGCAGGCCGGCCGACGCCGCCACCGCGGTAGGGTGCTACCCGACTGGGTGCCCGTTCAACCCGGCCGAGCTGGCGGTTGTCGCGCCGCGGTTCGACTAACCGCGGGCGAGGCCGGGCCAACGGCGCGGCATACCGGCCTCGTTCGCCGCGCCATGTCACGAAACGCTGGTCGCGCGGTGGGAAAAACACCTGGTTGCGGTAGCGGTACACCACGACCGGCTGGGCCCATTCGACGATCGGATAGTCATAGTAATGACCGCCGTACAGGTACAGCGTCACCGGTGACCAGAGGTCGTAATAGTCCTCCCAATCGCCGAAGAGGTACGGGTCGTAGGCCTGGACGATGACCTCGCGATGGGGCACGCCGTGAATCACGGCAGGGCGGCCGATCGGTATGTCGATTCTGACGCGCCCAGATACCTGGGCCGCGGCAGGTGTGACCGCGAATGCGATCAGGGCGGGCAGGTACGCGATACTGAGTTTCCGCATAAAATCCTCCAGAAGAAGCGGTACGGTCCCTCTACGTTGCGAGCTCCGTGCCATTCGTAACTCACAGTTCTGCAATAACTTGCAAACAGGGGGTCAGAGAAAGTGTCCGTTTTGGGGCCAAAACGGTTCCGCCGCGGACACTTTCCACATGGCAGATCCGCCCGACGGCTTCGGGCGGAACGGTGGGATGGTATGTTGGTGCGCCGCGCGCAAGTCGGCGATGGGAGAGCCGCCGTGTCGAAGTTCAAGGTGACCGTCAGCAAGGACTATCTCGGTTTTGCGGCCGCGCACTTCATCACGCTGCGCGGGCACATGTGCGAGGCGCTGCACGGCCACAACTATCGCGTTGCCGTGACCGTCGAGGGACCACTGGATCCGGAATGTCATTTCGTCGTGGACTTCGCCGTGCTCAAGACTGTGCTGCGCCGGTGGATCGAGCGCGTCGACCACCGCGTTCTCCTCCCCGCGACGAACCCGAAGCTCTCCTTTCGCGAAGAGCATGGCCTGACGTCCGTGGACTACAGCGGCCAACCGAGCTATCAGTTTCCGACTCGTGATTGCGCCATGCTCCCGATGGCCAACACCACCGCGGAGTTGCTGGCGGGGTGGTTCGCAGAGCGGGTGCGGGACGAACTTGCGGCAGGCGGGGTACCAATCGATCGTCTCGAGATCGAAGTTGAGGAGTCACCCGGTCAGTCAGCCACATTCAGTTGCGCAGGACCCGGAACGGAGGGAGCGGAATGACGACACGGGAGCCGGTCTATCGCGACGCCGAGCTGGAGGCGCGGCTTGCTGAGCTGCCAGGGTGGTCGGCCGGGGACGGCGGGCTGCGCCGGGAATACCGCACCGACGGATGGCGCAGCACGATGCTGCTGGTGAACGGCATCGCATTCCTTGCCGAAGCCGCCAACCATCACCCCGATCTCGAAGTGCACTGGGGCAGGGTCGTCGTTCGCCTGCAGACCCACTCGGCCGGCGGCGTGACTGACAAGGATCTCGAACTGGCGCAACGCATCGAGGGGCTCGCCCTCTGGCGGCCGGACGGCGGATTCCCGGGACTCGAAGGACAGCGCGACGGATGGATCACCGGCTGAGCGGCATCAGGCGTTGACGCAGTGCAGCCGCACATCATCGCTGTCGACCCCGCCATCACTCCGCTGGACGCGTGGCGGTGCTTCGAGAATACCAGCGAAGCCGTCCTGCTTCATAGCGCCACAACCGAACATCCTCTGGGCCGGTACAGCTACTTCGCCGCCGATCCGATCACGACGATTGTGGCCGATGCGGAATGCTGGCCCGAGGTCGCAGCGCGCATCCGCGCGACGTTCCACCCGGTCAAGGTGTTGCCCGGCGTTCCGCCCATGCAAGGAGGTTGGATCGGCTGGATCGGTTACGAGGCCGGCCGTGCCTTCACCCGGCAACCCCGCCATACCGCGGGGCCGGCACCAACCAGGGACATCGTGCTGGGATTGTTCGACTGGGTGCTGGCCTGGGATCATGCCGCTGGAACCACCTGGCTGGTAAGCACCGGACTCGATGCCACAGGCAATCGCGATGCCGGCCGCGGCGTGAGACGCGCTGGCAAGGTCCGCCGGCGGCTGCGCATCCCCGCGGCCATGCCGGGCCAATTGAATGGGGACGCCGTGATACGTCCCGACTGCGCTCACCACGAATTCTGCGCGGCCGTCGGCCGCGTCGTCGACCACATCCGGGCCGGCGACATCTTCCAGGCGAATCTCGCCCAGCGCTTCGTCGTGCCGTTCGGCGGCGATCCGGCCGACCTCTATTCGAACATCTGCGCCCGCACCGCAGCGCCGATGGCAGCGCTGATTCGCCAGGGGGACGTCGTGATCGCCAGCGCCTCGCCCGAACGCTTCGTGCGGCTCGACGCATCTACCCGGGAAGTCGAGACCCGTCCGATCAAGGGTACCCGCAGGCGGGATGCGGATCCCGGCTCCGACGCGGCGCTGGCGGTCGAACTGACCAACAGTGCCAAGGATCGCGCCGAGAACGTGATGATCGTCGACGTACTTCGAAATGACCTCTCGCGGGTCTGTGAACCGGGATCGCTGAGCGTGCCGACGCTGTGCGCAATCGAATCGCATCCCACCGTACATCACATGGTTTCGACGGTCACCGGCCGGCTCCGGTCGGGCAGGGATGCGCTCGATCTGCTCGCGGCCACCTTCCCCGGTGGATCGATCACCGGAGCACCGAAAATCCGCGCCATGGAAATCATCGCATCGCTGGAGCCCGTGGCACGCGGCGTGTACACCGGTGCCATTCTGTGGATCGGACTGGACGGCAGCATGGACAGCAGCGTCGCCATCCGTACGGTGACGGTGACCGGATCGGTAGCGATGGTATATGCCGGCGGCGGAGTCACCGCGCTCTCGGAGCCGGAAGCTGAATACCAGGAGACCATCGACAAGGCCCGCGCGTTGCTCGATGCCTTCGAGCAGCGGCAATGATCGTCCTCCTGGATCACGACGATTCGTTCGTGCACACGCTGGCGAGCTATGTCGCCGAACTTTCCGCCAGTCCCGAAGTGATCAGCGCCCGGGCAACGACGGCACGGGAGATCCTCGCCGCTGCGCCCTTCGGCATCGTGCTCTCGCCGGGGCCGGGGCGCCCCGAGGATTGCCCGGTAGCGCTCGAACTGCTCCGCACTGCTCCGGCTGCGTTGCCGATCCTCGGCGTGTGTCTTGGCCATCAATGCGTTGCGCTGGCGTTCGGTGCCGCGGTGACTCGGGCTCCGACGCCACGACACGGCATGGTGTCGGCAATCCATCACGACCACGCCGGCGTGTTCGCGGGTCTTCCGGATCCGTTCCTCGCGACGAGGTACCACTCGCTTGCCGTCCATCGCGAATCGCTGCCGGACAGCCTGTGCGCGACGGCGACGGCGGATGATGGCGTGCTCATGGGTGTCCGCCATCGCGTCCGGCGGGTCGAGGGCATCCAGTTCCATCCGGAATCCGTGCTGACATCGCACGGCCACGCGATGCTGGCCAATTTCTTCGACCTGGTTGACGCCCGACGTCGGTAAGCCATCGTCCGCGCCGTCGCCGCCTTATGTTGCGCAGATGCGGATCCGTGGAGCGAGCGGGCCGATCCTGATGTGGTCAGCCATGTTGTCGATGGGTGCATCGCCGGCATACGGACAATTGCAATCGATCGAAGGTTCGATGCCGCAGCCCGATTCGGCGCGGCCGCCAATCGCAGCACGCCCGGTCGCCGTCCGTCGTGACGCGCTGCTGCCGGCGTCCCGCATCGTGGCGTTCTACGGAAACCCGCTGTCGACCCAGATGGGCATTCTCGGCGCGCTGCCACCGCCGCAGATGCTCGACAAGCTCGATTCGGTAGCGAAGGCGTGGGCGGCCGCCGACACGACCCGTCAGGTGCGGCCGGCGCTGCAGCTCATCGTTACGGTGGCGCAAGGCCGTCCGGGCCCCGACGGCAAGTACCGGGTGCGACATCCGGATTCGCTGATCGCACGCGTCGCCGGCTGGGCGCAATCACGCCACTGGTTGCTGATTCTCGACGTGCAGGTCGGACAGAGCAATGTCCCCGACGAACTGCAACGCCTCATTCCCTGGTTGCGGAAGCCCTGGGTGCATCTGGCTCTCGATCCGGAGTTCGCGATGTACGGCGGACGCATCCCCGGAAAGAAGCTCGGCACTCTCGATGCCCGCGACATCAACTATGCCATCGACCTTCTGGGCCGGATCGTTGACGAGGAGCATCTGCCACCCAAGGTGCTGATCGTCCACCGGTTCACCGAGGATATGCTCACGAATTACCGTGGGATCCGGCGCGATCCCAGGGTGCAGGTCGTGATCGACATGGACGGGCACGGCCGGCCGGCCGTCAAGAAGCACATCTACGACCTGGTGATCACCCGCCGGCCGGTCCAATTCACCGGATTCAAGCTCTTCTTCCGCCACGACCAACCGATGATGACGATCGCCGAAATCCTGGCGCTCTACCCAACGCCGATCTACATCCAGTACCAATGACCTTCATCGGCAGAATGCTCGGTGCGGTGCTGCTGGTGATCATTGCCGGGCCGGCACGGCTTCCGGCGCAGGCGGCACCGGCCGATTCGGCGCAGCTTGCGCTGGGCAAGCGGATCTTCCAAGGGAGGGGGCTCTGCTTTTCGTGTCACGGGATGAATGGCGAAGGCGCCCTCGGACCCACAACCCGGCTCGCCGGGCGAGCACCCGTCCATGTCAAGGCGGAACTTGCTGCCGTGGTCGACTTGATCAAACAAGGGGTCGATAGTGCCCACTCGAGCATCGGCCAGGTCATGCCGCCTCGCGGAGGCGGTCGCTTGACTGACGACGAGGTCAGGGCGGTTGCCAGTTACGTATTGAAACTCATATCCGAAAAGATGAGTCAGTAATCGCGTAGCATAACCTGCTACTTCCAAGTCAAGATCAGTGAGGCGATTCACGATCTCATCGCCAGACTCGTCGTAGCCCCTGCATATACGAGCGAAGGACCTGCTGGATTCAATGCGGCCCCGATGCTACATTATCGCCGCGAGCGGTTCGGCCATCTCCCTTCTGTCAGGGGTTCATTCTGGAGCTTCCAACCTCGCATCGCGTTCCGCTCACCTGGCTGACCGAGCATGGCGGCCCTGCGGTCCGTTACCGGACCTTGGCGCAGCTGGCGCCCCAGGACGCGTTCGACGTGGCAACATTGTCAGAGGCGCTGCAGGAACTGGTGCAATCGCCGGAGGTTTCGGCCATTACCACGCGGCAGGCCGAGGATGGCCTGTGGGGTGCGAACTTCCTGGCATTCCAGCCATCGCCGCGCGACCATATCGACGAGGTCGGCAGCGTGGCGCAATACCGGCGGCTGGTGCAATTGGGGGTGCCGACGTCGACCCGCCCCTTCCGGCTAGCCGATCGGATCTTCTTCCGGGCGCTGTCCCGTGACCAGGACCCTCAGCTGCTCGGCGAGTTCATCGAATTTGTCCCCGAGGGATCGCCATGCGCCGCGACCGCGCGCGGGCTGATCCGCGAAGGAGTCTGCGCCGCGCTCGCCGAGTCGGGGCACGACGAGGATCCGCGACTGCGGGGGGCGGCGCACAAGATCGTGAGCTCGGTGTCAGCGTTTCTGCGTTCGCCGCTGGCCGAAAAACCGCTGATCAAGCGCGGCACCAGCTATCAGCTGGCCCCGGAGGCATCGCCGCCGACGTGGTGGATGTTGGGCATGATTGCCGCGATGCCATCGCTGCAGCGCGAACGCGGTGCGTTCCTGGAACGGCTGGCGCAGTTCCTGGCCGCACCGGGTCCGAACCGGTCGTACTCGATGCCGCTCTGCGGCCGTTCGATCAAACCGACGGCGGTGCTGCTCGGGGATCCCATCGAGCTCGACTCCCGGGCGAAAGGCATGCCCAAGGACATTCCCCTCACGCTGCACTTCGTCGAATTGCTGGCCGGGATGGGCGCAGCGCAACTGGCGGCGGCTCCCAATGCGTCGCGAGGGCTGGCCCGGCTCCTCGAAGACGTCGATGCCGACGGCGTGTGGCATCCGAAGAATCTGCGTTCACAGCCGCGGCCGACCACACCGCTGACGTATCATTGCTGGCCGCTGGCGCCGGACGACGGCGAGTTGGCGTCGCGCCAGGCCGACATCACTTTCCGGCTTGCCTGCATCGCAAAACGACTCGGCTGGCGGCTCGAGTACTCGTGACCATGGCGGCGGCGATCGATCTCACGCCGTGGGGGTTCACACCGACCGAGAGCCTGATCTACGAAGTCCTGCTGCGCGGCGGGCCGGGGACCGGATATACCGTCGCCCGGGCGGCGGGTCTGGCGCGCGCCAATGTCTATGCCGCGCTCGAAGGCCTGGTCGCCAAGGGCGCGGCGCGCGCCGGGGATGGGCGGCCACGACAGTATCGCCCGGAACCGCCGACAATACTTCTGGCGAGGCTGCACTCGCAGCAGGGCGAAGCACTCGACCGGTTGAGCGCTGCGCTGGCGTCGCTCGCGGCACCGGATACGCCGACCGTTGTCGAAATCGCCACTTCCCGCGGCGCGGTGCAGTTGATGGGGCGCGAGATCGCCCGTGTGAGCCAGAGCGTCGACCTGATCGCCCCGCCGGACGGATGCCTGGCGCTGGCGCCCTACCTGAGGCGCGCGGCCGCGGTAGGGGCGGCGGTCGCCGTTGCCTCAACGGGTGATATACCGCTCGGCGTGGCGGCGGTTCAGGTGCTGACCCAGCCCGACTGGCCCGGCGAACCCGTGCTGCTGATCGTCGACGCGCGCGCCGCGTTGATCGGCGCCCGCCAGGGTGAACACTTCACGGGACATTGGGGTACCTCGCCGGCCTTCGTCGCCGCGGCGCGGCACGCCAGCATTGCACTGCGGAGTGGCCGATGACGGAATCCCGTTCCGACGAATCCGATTACAACGAGCTGGTACGCGGCTATCTCCGCGATGCACCGGAACGGCTTGCCGAGCTGCACAAGGACGTCGCCGCGTTCCGGGCCGGCGAGTCCGACGCCCTGCAATCGCTCCAGCGTCGTTTCCATCGGCTTGCGGGCTCGGGCGGATCGTACGGATTTCAGCGGGTGACCGACGTGGCCCGCGAGATGGAACGACGCATCATGGTGCCGCCGCCGCTGATGCCCGCCGAAGCCGACATTTTCGACGCGGCAATCCAGGATCTGCAGGCGGCGTTCGACATGGCTTCGACCGATCTCGACCTTCCCAACGAGCTGGGCCGCGTCCCCGGGTTCGCCAACCGGTGCCTGATCATCATGAAGGAGGATCAGGACCGTGACGCGATCGCCGATGCATTGACCAAGGTCGGCTTCGAGCTCGAGCTGCACGACACCATCGTCGACCCGTGGGATATCCCGCCGTCGCGCCGTCCCGATCTGGTCGTGATCGGAACGAATCTCGGCGCTTCAGGGCTGGTGCTCGCTCGCTACTGGGCGGCGCCCACACCGGAGCGTCCCCGGGCCGTGGTCCTCGTCGACCCGAAGGAGGAGATCGACCGTCTCCGCGCCGCCGCCGCCAGCGTCGATGCGGTATTCGGCCCGGCCGGCATGTCGCATGAGGTGGCCCAGTTCGCTCGCGGCCTTGCCCGCATCGGTGCACCGCCTCCCACCGTTGTGGTGGTCGAGGATGACCCCGCACAGGCCACACTGCTCGATAGCTGGCTCCGCCAACTCAACGCCAGGGTCCTGCTCTGCGCCAGCGCCCAGGAGGCGCGCGACACACTGGCGCGCGCCCTTCCGGACATCATCCTCCTTGACGTCGAACTCCCCGACATCGATGGCTACGCGATTGCCCGGCTGGTGCGGCAGGATCAACGACTCTCGCTGGTCCCCGTCGTGTTCCTGACCGCGCGCCGATCGTTGGCCGACGAGCTGGAGGGGCTGCGCGCCGGCGGCGACGACTTTCTCGGCAAGCCGGTCGAAAAGGGACACCTGCAACAGGTGGTGCTGACCCGCACGGAGCGCGGCCGCCGGATCCGCGAGCTGGCACACCGCGACAGCCTGACCGGCCTGCTCAACCACGCCACCCTGATGGCCGAGCTGGAGCACGCTGTCGCGTTCGCGGCCCGGCACGGGGAAGAGGTCTGCTTTCTGATGCTGGATCTCGACCATTTCAAGCGGGTGAACGACACCTACGGGCATCTGACCGGCGACCAGGTCCTGATGCATGTCGCGTCGGTGTTCCGACGGACGATCAGAGGATCCGACCTGATCGGCCGTTACGGCGGGGAGGAGTTCGGGATCATCCTGCGGAAATGCCCGCCGGAGAAAGGCCGGGAGCGGGCGGAGAAGCTTCGCGAAGCGCTCGCGGACACTCCGGCGACCTTTCCGTCCGGCCTGAAGATCACGACGAAGGTAAGCATCGGCGTCGCGACCTTCGCCGGCAGCCACGACCAGTCCGCTGCGGAAATCACGGCCGAAGCGGACCGGGCGCTGTATATCGCCAAGGCCACCGGCCGTGATCGCGTCGAAGTGGCGGAAACGCTGTCCTAGTGCGGGAAGTGGGTCGTGAGCGGTACCACGTCCCGCGGGTTCTCGTCACCGAACAGCAGCTTGCCTTCGCTGTACCGCGCATCCCGCAGCGCCAGCGCCAGCACCTCACCAAGCTCCTCGACACTGTGAATGTCCAGGCGCTTGCGCGCTTCGGGCGGCAGGTCGTCGAGGTCGGGCTCGTTCTGCTTGGGGATCACGATCCGGGTGATGCCGGCTCGCAACGCACCAAGCAGCTTTTCCTTGACGCCGCCGATCGGCAGCACGCGGCCCCGGAGCGTGACCTCGCCGGTCATGGCGATGTCGTGCCGCACCTCGCGACCTGACAGCGCCGATACCAGCGCCGTTGCCATGGTGATTCCGGCGCTGGGCCCGTCCTTCGGGATGGCGCCGGCCGGCACGTGGATGTGCACGTCGCGCTCGAACATCTCCTCCTTGATGTGCAGCGCCGCGGCGTGCGACCGCGCGTACGTCCAGGCGGCTCGCGCCGACTCCTTCATCACGTCGCCGAGCTGGCCGGTCAGCACCAGATCGCCCTTGCCCCGCATCGCGGTCGCTTCGACGAACATGATGTCGCCGCCCATCGGCGTGTAATACATCCCGGTCGCGACACCGATCTGATCGACACCCGACTTCACCTCGGGATGCAGCCTGGGCCGCCCGAGGAGTTCGCGCACCAGCGCGGGAGTGATTTCGATCGGCGGTGTGGCGCCATCGGCGATCCGGCGCGCGACCTTGCGGGCAACGCGACCGATCTCGCGTTCGAGCTGGCGGACGCCGGCTTCACGCGTGTAGCGCTGCACCAGCTCCAGCATCGCGGGGCCGGTGAAGGCGATCTGCTCGACCGTCAGCCCGTTCTCCTCCAGTTGTCGCGGCACGAGGTACCGCTCGGCGATGGCCACCTTCTCGGCTTCGATGTAACCCGAGAACTCGACGATCTCCATGCGGTCAAGCAGCGGGCCCGGAATGTTCTGCAGCAGGTTCGCCGTGGCGATGAACAGCACTTCGCTCAGGTCGAATGGAATGCCGAGATAGTGATCGGTGAACGAATCGTTCTGGGCCGGGTCGAGCACCTCGAGGAGCGCGGCCGCGGGATCGCCCTGGAACGAGACGCCGAGCTTGTCCACCTCGTCGAGAAGAAAGACCGGATTCTTCGTGCCGGCCTGCTTCATGCCCATGATGATCCGGCCGGGCATGGCACCGACGTAGGTACGGCGGTGACCGCGGATGTCAGCTTCGTCGCGTGCGCCGCCCAGGGAAATCCGGACGTACTTGCGTCCCATGGCGCGGGCAATGCTCTTGGCGACCGACGTCTTGCCGACACCGGGGGGGCCCACGAACAACAGGATCGGCGAGTGCTTGCGTGCCTCGATCACGTCTTCGACCGTGGGTGGCGGCACCTCCGCCGCGCCGGGGACGCCGCCGGATTCGGGAACCTCGCCAGCGGCCTGAGACGGCGGGGCCTCGGGCCCGGTCGCGGATTCGGCGGGCTCGGCCTCGAGCTGCTGCTTGCGCAACGCGCGAACGGCGAGGAATTCCAGCACCCGGTCCTTGACGTCGCTCAGGGCGTAGTGATCCTGGTCGAGGATCTTCGCCGCTTCCGGCATCTGGATCTTTTCGTCGGTCCGGGTGTTCCACGGCAGTTCGGCCACGTGCTCCAGATAGGTCCGGATCACCTGCGCTTCCATCGATTCCTTGCCGGTGCGGCGCAGGCGGGTGAGTTCGCGGTCGACTTCCTTACGCGCCTCGGGCGGGAGGTCGAGCTTGACAATCCGCTGCTCCAGATCGTCCATCTCACCGGCCTCGTCCTCGTCACCCAGCTCGCGACGAATGGTTTTGAGCTGCTCGCGGAGATACACCTCGCGCTGCCGCTCGCCCAGCTCTTCCTGCACCTGGTTCTTGATGTCTTCCTGGGCGTCGAGAACAGCGATCTGGCGCTGGACATGGACCAGCACCCGCCGCAGTCGATCATCGACCGCGAGGGTCTCGAGAAGCTCCTGGCGCTGGTTGGCGCTCAGGTCGAGATATCCCGCGACCAGATCGGCGAAGCGACCGGGATCGTCGATTCCGTTGAGCACCTGCTGCACCACTTCGTCAGGGAGGCCCGACTTCTGGCCCAGCTCGGCGGAGCGTGCCCGCAACTCCTTGTGGAGCGCCACGAACGATGGATCGTTGACGTTGACCGGCGGCAGGTCGTCGAGCGGACGCACCACCGCCACCAGATGACCCCCTTCCTCGGTGACGTGCAGTGTCATGGCCCGGCGTTCGCCGTGGAGCAACAACTGCATGCCGGACATGCCACGCTGCAACTGCCCGATCCGGGCGATGGTTCCCACGCCGTGCAGCCCGTCTGGCGTCACGCCTTCGATGTTCTCGCGCTGCGCCACCGCGAAGACGGTCTTGTCCGTCGACGCCAGCGCCGCCTCGATCGCTTTGATGGTCATTGGCCGGCCGGCACCGATCGGCGCGGTGACGCCCGGAAAAAGCACCACGTCCCTCAGGGGAAGGACTGGAATCGTGATTCGATCAGTCATATCGTATCTCCTTGGCCGTCGTTCGGGGCACACCCCCGCCAGATGCCTGGAAACGGCTCATCCCCATAGCTGAAGGCATCAGCCGTGCCACCGAAACCGATTCTCAACTGCCGCGCTGGCGGGATTTTCTTCCGCCAAACTACCCAAGAAGACGTTCAAGGCAGTCCAAACTGTGGCGGACTGTCTCCGGGGCAGCCCCGAATGGCACGTTGCTCGCCTATGCATCTATGTGCAGATTCATGGCTTAGTTGCCTCCGCTGCCTTCGATCAGGATCCGAATGAGCGATCCCACATCCAGTGCCCTGCCGACCCTGCTCAAGGAGGCCCTCGGCGACGCCTATACCATCGAGGGCGAAATCGGGCGCGGCGGCATGGGAGTCGTGTACCGTGCCAGGGATGAGCGGCTCCAGCGCCGGGTCGCGGTCAAGGTCCTCCCTCCGGAGCTGGCGCTCTCCTCGGAGATCCGCCAGCGGTTCACCCGCGAAGCCCAGACCGCGGCCCGCCTGTCGCACCCGCACATCGTGCCGATCCACGACGTCGGCGAGGGGAAGGGCGTCGTCTACTTCGTGATGGGGCTGATCGAAGGGGAATCTCTCGCCGCCAGGATTCGCCGGCGCGGACGAGTGCCCCCGGAGGAAGCCCGGCGGATCATGCGGGAGACTGCCGACGCGCTCTCGGCCGCACACGCCGTGTCGGTGATCCATCGGGACATCAAGCCGGACAACATCCTCCTCGAAGGCACCCGCGGCCGAGTCATGGTCACCGACTTCGGCATCGCCAAGGCACTGTCGTCGGCGACCGGATCGACGTTGACCAGCGCCGGCATGGCGATCGGGACCCCTTCATACATGTCGCCGGAGCAGGCCGCGGGTGAGCGCGAGATCGACGGCCGCAGCGATCTCTACTCGGTGGGTGTGGTCGGATACCAGATGTTGTCAGGGGAGCTGCCGTTCAACGCGCCAACGGTGGCCGGGATCCTCATGAAGCAGATTACCGAAACGGCACCGCTGCTCCACGAGAAGTATCCCGATATTCCGGAAGATCTCTCGCTTGCCGTCGCGCGCTGTCTGGAGAAGGATCCCGCCAATCGCTGGCCGTCGGCGGATGCGCTGCGGCGCGGTCTGGAGAGCCGGAACATGGCGGGGTACCGCCCGACCGGGCTGGGCTGGAAGGCACAGGGGGCACAGGGGGCGCAGGGGGGGCAGACACGCCCGCCTCTCACGAGGCCTGGCGCCGGTGCGCCGCGAACTACCAACCGCGGTCTGCCGCCGAGAACCCGCCCGGGGAGTCCGATCCGCCCGCGTCCCGGCACCGATCGATTGGCGGCGTCGCGCGAGGCGAGGCGCGACCGGCGTGGCGAACTGGCCTTGCGCCGCGAAGAGCGTCGCAGCCGTCGCGAGGCGGAGCAGTTGCCGGCGACGGGCGAGCCCAAGGTGGTCGTACGCGCCCGCCGGGCGTTTGCTCAATGGGCTTCGTTCACCGGCGGCCTCGCGCTGGTGAATCTGGTATTCGCCGGCGGACCGCAGCATCCCTGGTTCCTGTTCGTATCGGCGGTGTTCGGATTCGGGTTGATCAGGCGCTATTCGGATTTGTGGCAGGCCGGGTATTCGTGGCGCGACGTGCTCCACCGGCCCGATGCGCCGGACGCCGTCGGGTCCGGCGACAAGCCGGCGCGGATCAAGGGCGTCAAGACGATCGGCGAACCGACCGCGGCCGACTTCGGGACCTACCGCGATCGGATGGTCCAGGTGTACCGGGATCGCGCCATGATCCTCACGCTGATGAGCCAGCTCAGCCCGGCCGACCGGGAAATGCTGCCGGAGATCGTGGAGACCACTGAAGGCCTCTACGCCCGCGCCTCGCAGCTTGCCCAGACACTGCACTCGATGGTGGCGCTCGACATCGACGACACCAGTCGAATCGAAGGACGCCTCGCCGAACTGCACCAGCGCCAACCGGGCGAAGAGCGCGACAGGCAGATTTCTCTGCTGGAGCAGCAACTGCAGCGCTGCAAGGAGTTGAGCGCGCAGCGGCAGCGCTTCGCCGACCGGTTCGAGAGCTGCGTCCTGGCGATGCAGAACGTCCGTCTCGACCTGATGCGCCTCAAGCAGAGCGGGGTGGGCGCCGTGATCAACGGCCTGACGATGGCGACGCAGCAGGCGCGGGCGCTGAGCCGCGACGTCGACAATGCCATCGGCGCGGCGGCGGAGATCAAGCAGCTGTAGCAGGGATGAGGAGTGAGGGGTGAGCGGGAGGGGCGGCCGCAACCCAAGGAGCCGATGCCGACAATCCGCTGGTACCATGCCTCCCACCTGATGTCGTGCGCGATAGTACTCGCCATGGCCTTGGCGGGCACCAGTCTGGCACATGCCCAGCAGTCCCCGCGCGAAAAGCTCCTGATGGATTTCGGCTGGAAGTTCCACCTCGGCAACGAGTGGGGCACCGGCGAGGCGCCGATCAATCTCGGCGTCAGCACCGGCCCGGCACGGCCGGGCTTCAACGACAGCGCCTGGCCCACCGTCAACCTGCCGCACGACTGGGCTGTGGCACTCCCGTTCGACAGCACCGCGCCAGCCGATCATGGCTACAAACCGATCGGCGCCATGTTCCCCGACAACAGCGTCGGCTGGTATCGCCGCACGTTCACCATCGCAGCCGCGGATCTGGGAAAGCGCATCTGGATCGACTTCGGCGGCGTGTTCCGCAACAGCCGGGTGTATGTCAACGGCGTGCTGGTCGGACGGCAGCGCCAGGGATACAGC
>JBOHRZ010000030.1:0-14128 GCA_050732975.1 Gemmatimonadales bacterium | reverse complement strand
TGGTGGGCGTGCCGTCGAGGTTGTAGACCGTGTTGACGTCGTTGCCGCCCATCGTGCGGGTGATGGTGAGCGTCTTGGCGTCCTGCGCGATCGTCACATCAGCGCCGAGTCCGCCGCGGCCGCCACGACCGCCGCCGCTCATCGCCGTCGTGTCGGGAACCATGACCCAGTGGCCGGCGAAATTGGCGGTCTGGGCATTGAGGGTGGCGACGCCGAGCAACATCGTTGCCGCGGTCGCCAGAACTGCTGAACGTCGCATGCGAAACACTCCGGAATGGGGCGGCCTCTGGCCGCCGGATGGGATACGAGCGGCACCAATCGTACGGTGCCGTGACTCCATGAACAATGCCCTGCACTCATCCTCCGGACCCGGTCGCGTGACCCCGTTCCAGAGGCAGACGAGAGAAGTACGGACAGGGCCGCCGCCGGGTTGGACGCGCCAGCGGGAGGTGCCTCACCCACGGCATGACGCCCCTGATACCTTACAGACCCCCCGCCAGGGGCACCCGGCGCCAATCCCGGCGGCGGGTTGAGACGCACCCTCGGAACCTGACCCGGTTGATACCGGCGTAGGGAGGCGGGGCCGAGACGGAGAAGTCGCATGGCTACCACGATGGTGCCCGCCACCACCTTCGACGAAGCGTTCCCCAGCTCGCGCAAGCGGTACATCGATCTCCCCAACGGCGGCAGAGTGCCCTTCCGCGAAATCGCCCTGAGCGATTCTGCCGATGGGACTCACAATCATGCCGTAGCCGTCTACGACACATCCGGGCCGCAGGGCGAAGATGTTCGGGGAGGCCTTCCGGCAGTCCGGCTGCCGTGGATTCTGGAACGCGACGTCACCCGTCGTCCCGATCGCGATCAAGCGCTTGGCGCCGACATGCCGCCCGCGCTCAACCGCACGGTGCTGCGCGGCAATGGTGCCGTCACCCAGCTCCACTACGCCCGACGGGGCATTGTGACGGCGGAGATGGAGTTCGTCGCCGCGCGCGAGGGAATGGATCCCGAGCTGGTGCGCAGCGAAGTCGCCCGCGGGCGCGCCATCATCCCGGCCAACATCAATCACCCCGAGCTCGAGCCGATGGTGATCGGCCGGGCCTTCCAGGTGAAGATCAACGCCAATATCGGCAACTCGGCAGTGACGTCCTCGATCGAAGAAGAGGTCGACAAGCTCCGCTGGGCGACGCTCTGGGGCGCCGACACCGTGATGGACCTCTCGACCGGAAGGAAGATCCACGAGACCCGGCAGTGGATCATGCGCAATTCGCCGGTCCCGATCGGGACGGTGCCGATCTACCAGGCGCTGGAAAAGGTGGGCGGCGTCGCCGAGGACCTGACCTGGGAGATCTACCGCGACACCCTGATCGAGCAGGCGGAGCAGGGCGTCGATTACTTCACCGTGCACGCGGGCGTGCTGCTGCGTTACATCCCGCTCACCGCGCGGCGCCTGACCGGGATTGTGTCCCGGGGCGGATCGATCATCGCGAAGTGGTGCCTGGCGCATCACCAGGAGTCGTTCCTATACACCCGGTTCCGCGAGATCTGCGAGATCATGCAGGCCTACGACGTGTCGTTCTCGCTGGGCGACGGCCTGCGTCCCGGTGCGATCGCCGACGCCAACGACGAAGCGCAATTCGCGGAACTCCGGACCCAGGGCGAATTGACCCGCATCGCCTGGGAGCACGACGTGCAGGTCATGAACGAGGGGCCCGGCCACATCCCCATGCATCTCATCAAGGAGAACATGGAGAAGCAACTCGAGTGGTGCGGCGAGGCGCCGTTCTACACCCTGGGGCCGCTCACCACCGATGTGGCGCCGGGCTATGATCACATCACCTCGGCGATCGGTGCGGCGATGATCGGTTGGTACGGCACCGCGCTGCTCTGTTACGTCACGCCGAAGGAACATCTGGGACTCCCCGATCGCGACGACGTCAAGGCCGGCGTGATCGCCTACAAGATCGCGGCGCACGCGGCCGATCTTGCCAAGGGACATCCCCGCTCCCGTGAGCGCGACGACGCGCTGTCGAAAGCGCGATTCGAATTCCGCTGGCGCGACCAGTTCAATCTCTCGTTCGACCCGGTGACCGCGCTCGCCTATCACGACGAGACGCTGCCGGCGGAAGGCGCCAAGGTCGCGCATTTCTGTTCCATGTGCGGGCCGAAGTTCTGCTCGATGCGGATTACCCAGGACATCCGGGATGAGGCCGCGCGCCTCGAGGTCGAACGGGGCATGGAGGAGAAATCGGCGGAGTTCCGCGCGCGGGGCGGCCGGATCTACGTCTGAGCGGGGGCATTAGCTGCCGGATCCGCCGCCGGATCGCGTTCCGGCGGCGGGCTCCTGCGCCGGGTCGTTGAAGCGGCTACAATCCCCTGCATCCAGTTTGATCGCACCACTACCGGAGCAACTCCATGCGCCTGACGACCGCAGGCACGCTCGTCGTGCTCGCCTTGCCGTGGCAGCGCCTCACGGCCCAGACCGATTCCGTCGTTCCCGATCTCGCCCCGCTGATTGCCCAGCCGGTGAGCGAGATGCGGCCGGTGCTGGAACGGTGGAACGCCGACCGCGGCGCCCTGGGCCGCCGCTATAGCGTCGAGTACTCGCCGCAGCGGGAGCAGCGCTACCGGAGCTTCTATGCCGCATGGCGGGCACGGCTCGCGGCCCTGCCGTTCGACCGGTTGTCGCGATCAGCGCAGATCGATTACATCCTGCTCGACAACCGGATCCGCAACGAGCAGGCCCTCGTCGACCGGGATGTGCAACGCGCCGCCGAGATGGCGACGCTGTTGCCATTCGCCGATACCCTTGACGCCATGCTGGAACAACGCCGTCGGATGGTGCGGCCGGATCCGGCGCGGGCCGCGGCCGAGATCGCCTGGATGACCGGGCAACTCGATTCGGCGACCGCACGCCTGGGCACGCACGGAGCTCAACTGCCGTCGCGCATCGTAGCGTACCGTGCCGCCGACGCGGTTGCGGGTCTCCACCGTCAATTCCAGGGTTGGTCGCGGTTCTACCTCGGCTACGACCCCGCGATGACCTGGTGGGTCGCTGTGCCGGCCAAGAAGTTCGAGACGGCGCTCGACGCGTGGCGCAAGTTTCTGCGCGAGAAGATCGTCGGCGCCAGGCCCGGCGAAGATGAGCCGATCGTCGGCGATCCGATCGGCGCCGACGGTCTCGCCGCCGATCTTCGCGCCGAGATGATCGACTACACCCCGGCCGAACTCATCACGCTTGCCGAGCATGAACTGGCGTATCTGCAGGGCGAAGCCCGCAAGGCCTCCCGCGAGATGGGATTCGGCGATGACTGGAAGGCGGCTCTGGAGAAGGTCAAGAACGACTACCCGCCGGTCGGGGAGCAGACCACCACGGTGCGCGACATGATTCGCGAGGCGATCACCTTCGTCAAGGCTCGCGACTTCGTTACCGTTCCGCCGCTCATTACCGAAGTGATCCGCATGGAAATGATGTCCGCCGAGGCGCAAAAGACCAATCCCTTCTTTCTCGGCGGCGAAGTGATCCAGGTGTCGTCGCCCACCGACGACATGTCCGACGACGAAAAGCTGATGTCGCTTCGCGCCAACAACATTCCGATGTCGCGCGCCACGGCCTTTCACGAGATGATCCCCGGCCACGCCCTGCAGGGCTTCATCGCGGCGCGCAGCAATCCCTACCGCCAGATGTTCTCGACGCCCTTCTACGTCGAGGGGTGGGCGCTCTGGTGGGAGATGCACCTCTGGGACCTCGGGTTCGAGCGGACGCCGGAAGAACGCATGGGCGCGCTGTTCTGGCGGATGCATCGCGCCGGACGGATCATCTTCTCACTTCGCTTCCATCTCGGCGAATGGACGCCGCAGCAGTGCATCGATTTCCTGGTCGACAGCATCGGGCACGAACGTGCCAGCGCCACCGGCGAGGTGCGCCGCTCGTTCAACGGCAACTATTCGCCGCTCTACCAGGCCGGCTACCTGTTGGGAGGCATGCAGCTCCGGTCGCTGTACAACGATCTGGTCGGCGGCCACCGGATGACCGAGAAGCAGTTTCATGACGCGGTGCTCGCGGCGGGGCCGATGCCGATCGAGATGATCCGTGCGGTGCTCGAACCCGGCATCAAGCTCAACCGCGACTACACGGCGAACTGGCGGTTTGCGGGGAACTAGCGAGCAAGAACAGCAAGGAGAGCAGGGAGAGCAGGGAGAGCGGGGAGAGCTGGGAGAGCTGGGAGGCGGGCCATGAACAGGGCGCGGGGCGCAAAGCCACTGCGGGATGTCGACACCGGCGAACGTTCGCTGCGGGTCGTCCTCGGCGCGGCCGACTACCTCATTGTGCTCTTTCTGGCGCATCTGGTATTCCGATGGCCATACTGGATGCTGGCGATCCCGGCGCTGCTTCCCGCAGGGCTCCTGCTCACCATACAACTCGCCGTATTCCACCTGATTCATCGCGGCACCCACGCGATGCTCACCCCTGGCGGATACGGGTACCGCCGGCAGTTCTCTGAACACGATGCCCTGCTGGCGGCGGGCCGGGTGAATGAGGCAATCGACTTCTACCGGACACACCTGATCGTATGGCCCGACGATCAGGAGGCGCGCTGCCGCCTCGGCGAAGTCCTGGCCGCGGCGTCCGCTGACCCGCTCGCCGCCGAGCGGGTGTTTCTCGAGGTCCGCGCCCGCGACGCGTCGAATCAATACGCGGCGAGGGTTTCGAGCGCTCTGATCGAGATCTACCGGCACACCGGCGAGGCGGAGCGTATGGCCGACGAGCTTCGCCGCGCCGGCAGCCGGTCCGATCTGTCGAATTGACGCCGCCGCCTGTCGCCATGACCGGGTTGTGGATGCCAAAGGTGCAATCTGACATGGATTGGACGGCACGATCGCTGCTCACTGGCAGGCCAGCGGCGATCGCGGTGATCGTCACGACCCAGAACCAGTTCGCCCTTGGAGGGCGGGAGCAGTCACATGAGAACTCGCAATGGATGGAATACGGCCTGGCCAGGCACCGAACTGACGCTTGAACCGGCGATCGACCGGTTCTTCGCCCGAGCCTTCGACGTACCGGTGTGGAGCGGCGGCGCCGACGTGCAGGAACTCGATGATCGCGCCGTCATCACCCTCGATGTTCCGGGCGTCAAGCCCGATCAGATCGTCGTCACGGCCGAGCACCGCACGCTCACGGTCAAGGTGGAGCGCGAGGGACGCCAGCCGCACGTCCGCCAGTACACGATCGGTACCAAGTACGACATCGGACAGGTTTCGGCGAAGCTTGAACTCGGCGTCCTCACGCTGACGGTGCCCAAGGCGGCCGAAGCGCAGGCCCGGACCGTCCCGATCATGGCGGCCTGACCCGCCTGATCGGATCGGCGGGCGGCGGGCGTCCGGCCGAGTTGGCGCGTGGGAGGCAGTGACCGGGGCTTCCCGCGCGCTAACTTGTTTTGTCTGCCGTCAATTGGGCACTGTCCGGAGGAAATCCCGTGTTCTCGTCGATCGATCCCGCCACTGGTGAAGTGAACAGGACCTGGGACCAGACCTCGACCGCCGACGTGCGTGCCGCGCTGCGTCTGGCCGAAAAGACCTGGCGCACCTGGAAGAGGACCATGTATCAGGAGCGGTCCACGCTTCTTCGGAAGGCAGCCGAAGTACTGCGCACGCGCCGGGACCAGTACGCGCGGCTGATGGCGACCGAGATGGGGAAGCCGATCGCGGCCGGCCGCTCCGAAGTCGATAAGTGCGCCACAGCGTGCGACTACTACGCGGAACACGGCGCCGGTTTCCTGGCCGACCGGGAGATCGCCACCGATGCCTCCCGGAGCTACGTGCATTACCAACCGCTCGGTCCGGTCCTCGCGGTGATGCCCTGGAACTTCCCGTTCTGGCAGGTGATTCGCTTCGCCGCGCCCGCGCTGATGGCGGGCAACGTTGCCGTGCTCAAGCATGCGGCGAACGTGCCGGGGTGCGCGATGGCGCTGCAGGATGTCTTCCGCGATGCGGGCTTTCCCGAAGGCACGTTTCGCACCCTGTTGATCGATCACGTGCAATTGCGGACCGTGATCCGCCATCGAGCGATTCGCGCCGTGACGCTGACCGGCAGCACCGCCGCCGGCCGTGCCGTGGCCAGGATCGCCGGCGACCGTCTCAAGAAATCAGTCCTCGAGCTCGGCGGCAGCGACCCTTACCTGATTTTGCACGACGCCGACCTGGACCTCGCCGTCGAGACCTGCGTTACCAGCCGGCTGATCAATTCCGGGCAGAGCTGCATCGCCGCCAAGCGCTTCGTCGTCGTCGACGCCGTTCGCCAGGAATTCGAATCGCGGTTCGTGGCCCGGATGGGGCGCGTTACGATGGGCCCTCCGCTCGACGAGGCCAATGAGATCGGGCCACAGGCGCGCACCGACCTCCGCGATGCGCTGCACCGTCAGGTGGAGGAGAGCGTCGCCGCAGGCGCCCGCTATCTGCTCGGCGGCACGGTGCCGGCGGGACGAGGGGCCTACTATCCGCCGACCGTCCTCACGGACGTGGGCAAGGGAATGCCGGCGTACGACGAGGAGCTCTTCGGGCCGGTCGCCGCGATCATTCCCGTCCGGAACGAGAAGGCCGCGATCAAGGCCGCCAACGACAGTCCGTTCGGGTTGGGTGCCGCGGTGTTCACGCGGGATCCGGCGCGGGGCGAACGCATCGCGGCGACGCAGCTCGAGGCCGGATCATGCTTCGTCAACGCGCTGGTCAAGTCCGATCCCCGCCTTCCCTTCGGTGGCATCAAGGAGAGTGGTTACGGACGGGAGCTTTCGGAGGAGGGGATCCGCGAGTTCGTCAATGTGAAGACGGTGTACGTGAAGTAGGCGCCGACATCTGTCTCGATATCCCCCTTCGCGATAGCTTGCGCGAAGCATCGACGATTGACCTCTACCCCGGAGGAAGTCGTGCGGCTCGCCGGAGTGATCAAGTACGGCCCCATCGTCGCGATTGCCTGTGCATGCCCGGCTCGGCTGCGCGCCCAGACCGCGTGGGCCGTCGATCCCAGGCCGATCATCGCCGTCGGATCGGCCGACGGCACCGAGGAACAGCAATTCGACAACATCGCCGCAGTGCACCGCCTCACGGATGGGCGGCTGGTCGTTCTCAACGGCAAGCCGCTCGAATTGAGGGTGTACAGCGCCGCTGGCAAGCTGCTGGCGCACATCGGCCGCAGCGGTGACGGTCCGGGAGAGTTCTCGGCCTACGACACCGAGCTGATCTCCGCCGGCGGCGACAGCGTCGTCATCTTCAGCCGCAATCGCTGGGAGATATTCCGCCTGGATGGCAAACTGGTGTCGGAGCGGACAGTGCCGGTTGCCGAACGTCCGCGATCGACCTTCTACCGGCGGGCATACACCCAGCCCCTCGCCGTGGGGATCAATGCCTGCACCCGCCACGCCATCGATGCGCTGACCGTTCTGCCGGCTCCGGGGATACGCCGGGTCTTCGACGACGGGGCGGGGCGATATTGGGTCAGCAGCGTCGCCGATCCGGATCGCCACGTCGTGTATGCGGCTTCGGGCACCCCGCTCGGCACCGTGACATTGCCAGCTCGATTCATTTTGAGTCAGATCGGCGCCGATTTCGTCGCGGGATGGACCGTGGACGACGACGGCGTCGAGCAGGCTGTGGCGTACCGCGTCACGGTTCCACCGGGGGCACGCACCGCAGCGCCTCCGGATTGCCGCCGTCCGTCCGAGCCGATACCTGCAGCGGTTGCCGCGGACCGCGCCGCCGATTTTCGCACCGCGCTCCGCAACCTGCTGACGGCCGAGGAGGCGACGTATTGGCAGCAGAAGCACTACGCCGCCGACGCAAGCGCGTTGTCCGTCCCGGCCCCCGAGCACGCCAGGATCTTCGTGCTGCGAGTCAGCTACCGCGGATACGCCGTTGGCGTATTCGACAACAGCAGCAATTATTTCTGCGCCGTCGGCGTCGGATCGGCTGCGCCGGCAGGGTGGGAGGAGGGGACCTTGCAATGCGGCGATTGATGTTCGGTCCCCCCGCCGGCTGCCACTGCTTTCGCATCGCAGCCCGCTGATATCTTTCCCGTTCCCCAGCTTGCGAGATGCCGTGTCGGCTCGACCCCGGATACGATTTGGCGAAGGCCGCGTCTTCCAGTTGCGGATCGAGCTGAAAGGCATCGACCCGCCGATCTGGCGCCGTGTTCTGGTCTCGGCGCGGGCGTCGCTGCACGAGCTGCACGATGTGATTGAGCGCGCCCTGGGACCGGACGGGACGCGCGGGTACACCTTCGAAGTTGACGGCGTGGGCTTCACTGATCCGAACGGCGATACTGCCCTTGGCGCCCAGGCGGCCGGGACGTCGCTCGATTCGCTCGGACTGCACGTCGGCGCGCGATTCACGCATCGGGCCGAAAATCATGGCGACCCATGGACGCACGTGCTGACCATCGAGCAGGTCGTGCCGCGTTTCGTCGGCCAGCGGCTGCCGTCGTGCGTGGCCGGGCGCCGTGCGGCCCCACCCGACGAGGTGTCCGGCCCGGCGGCGTACCGCGAGCTGCTGGCCGCCTTCTCCCGCCCGCTCGACGCCCGTTCGGCCGAACTCCGCAGCTGGCTCCCCGAGCACTTCGATCCCGAGTACGCCGACCTCACCACGATCAACGCGGCGCTGGCCAGGATCCCGAAGCACCGACCGGCGGCCTGACAGCAGAAGTGGGAAGTGAGAAGTGAGAAGGTAAAGGGCCGCTGGGTCAGGCTTCAGAATGGGCCATCCATATCCGGGTTTCCCTTCTCACGTCTCACTTCTCTCTTCTCACTTCTCCCTTCCGGCCGCGCCGGCATCGCGCTAGCTTCAATGCCGGAGGGAACGCATGGTCTACATACTCGGGATGATCATGGCGGGTGTCGGCGCCGGGGTGCTGATCTTCGCACTCACGTTCGTGACGCTGCTGCTTACCGCCATCATCCTGTCAATGCTGAGTTTTACCGCGGCCCCGATCCTCGACCGCGTCTTCAAGGACTGATTCCCCCGCGAGGGGGTGCGCTGTCGACGCCTCGCGCAGTGCTCCCTCGAAGTTGGTCCTGACGCCGGCCAGCAGTTCACCCAAGCCGCGCACCTTGGTCTGATGCCCGCCGGTCCGACGAATCAGCGTGCCCATGTAGCCGAATCCTTCGGCCAGCGGGGTGAGGTTGAGACCTGACGCCTGCGCCTTGAGTTCGTCGAGCAACCGCGTCAGCGCGCGCAACTGGGTCTCGTCCGCCTGATGCGCGGCCAGCAGTTCGATCGCCTTCTTCATCTTCGCGAGTTTCGGCGGCAGCAACTCGAGCCAGGCGAGCTGCGCCTGCTGGCGTGGCGTCAACTTGTTGCTCATGGGCTCAAGATAGCGTGCGCGGCGGCGATCGCGTTTCCCGCGGCGGCACAGCGTCCGGCGCAGCGCTGGGACTTCGAGATACTGCGCGGTCCGGTGAGCATCAACGGCGATCTCCGCTTCGAGGGAGACTCGGGCCGCATTCTCCTGGAACACGACGACAGTGCCTTCCAACCGCTGCGCGATCTGCACGTCGCCGGCGGTCACGTCGCGTTCACGCTCGCACGCGGTGGCCGCCATTTCGACGGTACCATCACCGACACGCTGATGTGGGGGACCGGACGCGACGATCACGGAGCCGTCTGGACCTGGCGCGCGCTGCCGCTTCCGGCCGGGAGCAGACGGTGGCCGGTGCCGCCCCGCCTGACCGTCCGCCAATTGTTGCTCGGCAATACGACGCCGCGGGACACCATCCCGGGACGATGGCTCGCGGCGCTGCCGCCCACGAGCACAATCGAAGCGGAGGTCGCCGCCGGCGAGCGTGCGGCCGCACTCCCGCCGATTCCAGCCCGCCGCCGCAACGCCCGCGCGACGCAACTCATGCTCGGCCTCGGTCCATTCGGGCGGGAAGCCGAGGCCGGGATCATCGATCACATCGCGGCGTCACCGGCGGGCGACGCAGTCTTCCGGTCTCTCTTCCAGACTTCGCGTGGCCGGCGCACCGATATTTTCGACGTCCTTTCCGGCGAGGCCGCGCATTACGTCTCCTACGGTTTCGAGTTGTCGGCTGCGGCGCGCGGACTCGTGGCGATCGGAGCGCTCGCGCAGCCGTTCGACACCGCGGCGGTCCGTTATGCGATCTGGCAGCTCTGGGCGCACATGGCCGGCGACACCGCCGCACTGGTACGGCAACTGACTCCGCTGGAGAAGACCGATGCCATGGCGGCAGGTTCGGTCCGCGCCGCCGTCGCCGGCTTCGACGACGCGGTCGAATGGTGGCAGCGTGCCGTCCACTGGTTGCTGACCCGGACCTGGCTCAGGACGCCGGACGGTTGGCGCTCGCCGGTGCAGCTGATGGCCCGCTTCTGGGGCGTCGATTCGCTGCCGCTGCCGGCGATCCGCCCTGCGCATTTCGGAAGCGCCGACGCCAATCCGGTGATCGGCGTTGCCCATATCGCCCGTTATCTGGTCCGCGCCGACAACGCCAGCGCCGCCGAGTGGCTGACCGAAGGCGGCGGGCGCGATGCACTCGCCGCGTGGCTGCCGTTGCACTGGGGAGAATTGCCGCTCACGGTATCGATCGCCGGCCACGACGAAGTGGTGATGTCGCCGGGCGCCGAAGCGGACTCGCATCCGGCCGGCTTCTTCGGCGACAGCGATGCGATCCGCATCGACCCGGCGATTACCCCCTTGGCGGCGATTCCGGTGATCCTCCACGAGTGGACTCACCTGATCGTGGCGCAGCGGCGCCTGACCGGGCCGCGCCCGCTTGGTCTGAGCGCGACCGTCACGGAGGTCCGGCTTCGGCACGACGATCCCTGGCTGGCCGAAGGTCTGGCGGAATGGGCCGCCGATGAAATGCTCCAGCCAGCGGGGACGGACGGGGCGTGGCTGCGCCTGACCCAGGCCGAAAAGCGGCTGGCGATCGCCGGCCGCGACTCGCTCGACCCTCATGTGCTCGGTTACCGCATGGTGCGGGCGGCCGCGGCGCGGCTGGGCCCGGTCCGCACTCGCGATCGTCTGGTCGCCGCCCTCGACAACGCGCGCCGTGCGGCGGCCAACTTGGGGTTCGCCGGCGGGGCCGGTCGCGCGCCGCTGCTGCTCGACCTGCCGGTCACGAGCGCGGTGCTTCCCGAGGTTACTTTCACCTGGGATGACGGCGTGGTGTTCGGCATGTCGCGCCGACTCGTCGTCCCCGACACCCCTCAGGAGTTCTGATGTCCCGCATCGGCCGCCGCCTCGCGTTCGCCGCAGCAACTATGTTGTTGAATACCATAGCGCTGCCGGCGCAGCTCACCGTCCCGGAACGCACCCACGGCATGCGCACCTCGACCCACGCCGAAGTGCTCGCCTTCATCGACTCGCTGCAGCATCGGGGCGCGCACCTGGTGGTCGGCACCCTCGGCGAGTCGACGCTGGGGAAGCGTATCCCGTACCTGATCCTGTCGCGGCCGCAGGTGAGTACGCCGGCACAGGCGCACGCGACGGGCAAGCCGATTCTCTACATCGAGGCGAACATCCACGCCGGCGAGGTGGAGGGGAAGGAAGCCGTGCAGATGCTGGCGCGCGATCTCACGCTCGGCTATCTCCGGCCACTGCTCGACAGCGTGGTGATCCTTTTCGTGCCGATCTACAACGGCGACGGCAACGACGCCATGGGGCCCAACGATCTCAATCGCGGCGAACAGGAAGGCCCTCCGATGGAAGGGCTCCGCGCCAACGGCCAGGGCTACGACCTCAATCGCGACTATGTCAAGCAGGAAGCACCAGAGACCCGGGCGTCGCTGGCGTTCATCACCCGATGGAATCCCGATCTGTTCATGGATCTGCACACCACCGACGGCAGCTATCACGGCTACGACCTCACCTGGTCCCCGGGACTCAATCCCAATCACACGCCGACCAACGACTGGGTGCAGGACACGCTGCTGGAACAGGTGCGGGCGCGGCTGATCGCGCGGGACCATGTGCAGACCTATCCCTACGGCAACTTCGACGGCAGCAACGCCGCGCCGACCGGCTGGCGGAGCTACGAGTCGCTGCCGCGGTACGGCACCAATCTCCAGGGAATGTTGCGGGTCTCGGTGCTGAGTGAGGCGATGTCGCACGAGAACTTCATGCGGCGGATCGACGCCACGTACGATTTCGTACTCGAAACCATCAGGTACGCCAACGAGCACCGCGTCGAGATGCGACGGCGCGAAGCTCAGAGCGCGGCGCAACGCCCGGACTCGGTGGTGGTGCGCGGCAACGACCTGCGCTCGCCCGACCCGCACATTTCGCCGGTCCGCATGGACAGTGTGCTGGTCGCGGTGACGCACCTGGCGACCGAACCGCGGTCGGATTCCGCCGCGCGCGCCAATGCGCCGCGAACGCCGCGGATCGCAGATACCGTCGGCGCCTGCGTCGCCGGGGCGGGGCGGGGAAGGGGCGGGCGCGGTGGCGGGGGCCGGGGAGCCGGAGGATTCGGGGGACGCGGCGGCGGAGGCCGCGGCGTGAATCCCGGCGACAGCACGCGCGACGTCGTGGAGCTGACCGGTGCCGCCAACGCGGTCTGGATGCCGGTGCGCGACCGGTTCGGCCCGGTCCGCAAGGAATCGATTCCCGCCGCCTACGTCTTCGATGCCGGATACCGCCCGGTGGTCGCTCTCATGCGGCGCATCGGCATCGCTGTTTCCACCACGACGGCGCCGTGGACGGGCCCGATGAGCGAGTTCATGGTGGACTCGGTGGTGCACGAGCGATTCTTCGAGGGTCACTGCGGCACGATGGTCGACGGATCGTGGTCCGCACCCACCACCGCCGCGATTCCGTCCGGGAGCTTCGTCGTCAGCACCAATCAGCGATTCGGCATGCTGGCGGCGTTTCTCCTCGAGCCGGCCTCGGAAGACGGTTACACCTTCTGGAACTTCTTTGATGCAGGCGTGAAACAGGGAGCCGCCGCGCCCGTGCGCCGCTTGGCCAAGCTGCCTGCAACTCCGCTCAAGGCGGTTCCGTAGAGCGCCACAACGAATTCGCCTCCCGTTGCATCCAAGGGAGATGCGTCGGGAGGCGCCATGATCAACGTCAAGCTGGCATTTCGACTTCTCGCGAAGACGCCCTTCGTCTCCGCGGTGGCCATCGCATCGCTCGCCCTGGGGATCGGCGCCAACGCCGCCATCTTCTCGGTGTTTGATCAGTTGCTGCTCCGGCCGCTGCCGGTGCCGCACCCCGGCCAGCTCGTGAACCTGAGCGCGCCCGGTCCCAATCCCGGGTCGCAATCATGCGGCATGGCTGGCGACTGCACTGATGTCTTCTCCTACCCGATGTTTCGCGACCTGCAACGGGAGCAGAAGGTCTTCACCGGGATCGCCGCGCACGTCGGCTTCGGGGCCAACCTCGCCGCGCGCAACCACACCCTGAGCAGCGAAGGGCTGCTGGTGTCGGGGAGCTATTTCGCGGTACTGCAGCTCCGTCCAGCGCTGGGTCGCCTCATCGGTCCCGGCGACGATCGCGCTCCGGGCGAATCCCGCGTGGCGGTGCTGAGCTACGACTACTGGGCCTCGACCTTCGGCAGCGATCCCGGCGTGCTCAACCAGACAATCGTGGTCAACGGCCAGGTGATGACCATCATCGGGGTAGCACCGCGCGGCTTCACCGGAACCACGATCGGCGTTCGCCCGCAGGTGTTCGTGCCGATCACGATGCGGGGGCTGGTGATCCCGGGGTGGGAGGGTTTCCAGAATCGCCGCAGCTATTGGGCGTACCTCTTTGCCCGGCTCAAGCCCGGGGTGACGCCGGAGCAGGCGGCCGCATCGATCAACGTGCCGTATGGTGCACTGCTGGCCAACGTCGAAAAGCCGTTGCAGCAGGGGATGAGCGACAAGACGATGGAGAAGTTCCTCGCCAAGCGTGTCGAGCTCAAGCCGGGGGCCCGGGGACAGAGCGAAATCTCCCAGCAGGCGAAGACGCCGCTGACGCTACCCATGGCGGTGACCATTTTCGTGCTGCTGATTACCTGCGCCAACATCGCCAACCTGCTGCTCGCGCGCGGCGCGGCTCGCGCCGGCGAAATGGCCGTCCGGCTCTCGATCGGAGGCAGCCGGGCTCAACTGGTCGGCCAACTGCTGGTCGAATCGTGTG
>JBOHRZ010000029.1:0-14228 GCA_050732975.1 Gemmatimonadales bacterium | reverse complement strand
CCGACGTCCCGCCGCCGAAGATGCCCAGAAGCTTGCGGAAGAATGACTGACGCCCGACCCGCTTGATGGTCAGCTCCACCCGGTAGCTCGAATCGACCGGAACCCCGGACACCTCGAAGTAGAGCCTCGCCGGATCGCCGGCCCGGAAGCTGGCGAACGGGTTCACCCAGACGGTGTCCGTGCCGTTGGCGGCGACCCAGAACAGCGGTATGCGCGAGGTACCGAGCGCCAGATCCGACAACGCCGGGATAGTGCCATCGGTGGGAGCGATATCGACGGAATCGGGCTGGGTGATGGCCCCCTTGCCGTGCCCGTCCTTCTCGCCGTCGCCGGTCTCCAACGCGACCCGCGCGGTGTAGCGACCGGGTGGCACATCCAATGACAGCAGACCGAGCCGCCAGGTCCGGCGATGCACCACGGCGGACCGGTGCCCGTCATCGAGCGTGTCGAGACTCGCCGCGGCAGTCCCGTCCGCTCGAGTGACAGTGGCGAGAACGTGGGTGGCGCCGGAATCCATTTGTCGTACGGCGTACGCCACCCGAACGGTCTGCGAGTCGCCGCCGGTCGCCGCGACCACCACCCAGGCATCGAGCGGCTTCGGCCAGGTTCGCGGCCAGGCGTCGGTCGTGGTGCCGGACCGGATGCTGCGGCTCCCCAGCGTGCGTTCGTCGCGTTCGAGACCGGAGGCACCCGCCTTCCCCGACGCCAGCATCCGGTTGTAAATCGGGTTCAGTTGCTGGCGCGAGCGGAGGATCGCCTCCGCCATTCGCGACAGCGCGTCGTCGGACACCCGCTGCCGCAAGGCGCGGATACTGTCCATGCCGATGGCGGCCGAAGGATTCACGAGTAACGGACCGTCGGTGCCCTGGATGTCGCCGGAGTTCTCCAGCCGGACGGCGGTGGCGTAGCCGAGGACATCGAGCGCGCTCTCGACCAGGCGGTAATCAGTGACGCCTTCGCGCGCGACGAAATGGAAGAGGAGGTCGTGACCGCCGGGCCGGTGATAGACCCACGATTCGTTCGGTGGCAGAACGGGCGAGGAGTAACTGGCCTGGTCATCCGGCGTTCCCTGGCGGATGTAGATCACGCCGCGGTCGTCGAACTCGGCCACCGCTGGACGGTAGCGCTCCACGATGTCGTAGTGGCGATGAGTCGATGCCAGTCGATAGTCGTGCCGGGCCACGTCGAGCCGCCGGTAGTGTTCCATGAGCCGCGAACCGGGCGGGCGGAGCTCGTCGTTGTCGCGCGCCGACCAGAAGCGCCGCATTAACCCAGCGCGCTGTTCACCGCGCGCAGCGTCGAACGCCCGCAGCGTGCTGTCAGGAAGCACGAAGCGGAGATCGGTGCGATACAGCGCGACCGCCGCCGGATCCGCCAGCGCCAATCCCCGGTACCACGGATCGGCGCCGTCGAGCCTTCCCAGCTTGAAGCGCACCCGGGCCTGCTCCAGCAGGGCTTCGGCATTGGACGGGTCGTCGGCCAGCAGCGAATCGATCGCGGCACGGGCGGAGTCGGCGCTCCCCGCTTCGCGCTCGACCCGGGCCCGCGCCAGAAGAACGGCCGGATTGCGGCCCGCCGGCATGGCGGCGGCCCGGCGCAACGCCTGCAAGGCGACGTCGAGCCGGATGTTCACCCGCTGGCGCAGGGCGGTGTTGCTGAGTTCGACGAGGCCGCGCACGAATCCCGGATCGACTTCGGCGCTGCGTGCGAAATCGTTCGCCGATCGCGTCAGGGCGTCCTTGCCGAGCGCCGTCTGCAGTCCACGCAGCAGCGCGAACTCTGCGTCGCCGACACCGAGTTCGGCGAGCCCGAGACCGAACCAGCCGTAGGGCCATCGGGGCTGCAGGTCGAGGGCCCACTGGAATTCGGAGGCGGCATCCTCAAAATGGCGCTTGCCGCTCAGGTCGCCCAGCCGCATGGCCAGAAATCCGAGCCGCAGGTGCACCATGGCGCTGTCGCGCAGTTCCTTGCTTGCGTGCCCGATCAACTCGCGCTCGAACCGCAGCAGGGATACTGAATCGTTCACTGCGCCGATCGAATCCCGAAACGCCTCGATCGAGTCCCGCTCCGCCGACGACTGGGCGCTGAGGCTACCGGGAAGCCCGGCCATGGCGAGGAACGCCGCGCCGACAAATCGCATCATCGGTAGAACGTGCCCAGCGCGAAGTCGGTGCCCGGACCGTTCAGTGGCCACTCGCGACGTCCCTCAGGAAGGCGGCAATCCCCTCAACGATACTCCGGGCGTAAGCGGCCTGTCCCGGGTCGGTGCGCAGCGCCGCCTCCTGCTCCGGCATCATCAGGAAGAGGCCCTCCGTGAGCACCGCCGGATACCAGGTCGGTCGCACCATCGCCAGGTCGCCGCGCACCACCCCAAGATCGGGGAGGCCAAGGTTGGCAAGCAGGCGCGCCTGCACTGCCCGGGCCAACGGCAGCGACTCCGGATGATTGAAGAAGGTGGTGGTCCCGGTGTTGTCGAACGGATCGAGTCCGTCGGGAAGACCGTTGGCATGGATCGACACCAGGAGATCGGCATTGACCGAATCCGCCAGCGCCACCCGGGGCCAGAGATCGACAGGTTGCATACCGGTGCGGGTGAGCACCACGTCGGCACCGGCGGTGCGCAGCAGGTCGCGCACCTTGAGTGCCACCGCGAGGTTGACCTCCGGCTCGCAGAGATGGGTCGGCCCGCAGGCCCCCTCCGGCGGATGACCGGGATCGATGACGATGCGCCGCCCCGCGATCGGACGCGCGGCGTCGATCAACGGCGGCTTACGAAACTCGAACACCAGGTCGGTGCCATCGACGTGCTCGCGCCAGCCCCACAGCGTGGTGGCAAACCTCAAGTCGATTTCGACGCGATCGGCAGCGGCCTGGCGCCAGGTGAGCGATGCCACGAACCGGTCGCCGGAGCCGTAGCGCGTGAAGTTGGCGTCGGACGCTGCGTCGAAGAGCACGATGGTCACTCCATCCGGGCGCTCGCTCACCGATGCCGGAATAGCCCGGCTGAGGGGGATCCGGAGTTCGATCCCGAATGGTGTAACCTTCGCGGTGAGCGATGCCATGATCGCGCGTCGAGCGTCGTCCGGTGCCGCAGCCCGATGGACATCAGCAGCGGGGACCCACGCGACGGCATCGCGCGCCAGCCGCAGCCGAACCCGATCGTTGACACGCATGTCCGCAGTCGTACGGGTCCCCTCCGGGAGGAACCAGACGTACGTCCCCGTCGGATAGGCCCGGCCGATCGTCATCCGGTCGGTGGTACCGGTGCGCCCGGGATCGTCGTCCAGCACCACCGCGATCGTCGCACCGCGACTCCGTGTCACGGCGAGCGGCCACGGCAGGCGAGTCGTGTCGCCGTGCAGCGCGATTTCGAGGATCGGCACGCGATCGGCGGGGGGCGCGATCACGGTGGTGTCGAGGTCCCCGCTGTGCGGGTTGATCGCCGCTCGCAACATCGCCACGTAGCGATCACCTCGCACCGAACGGATGATCCGCGAGGTGTCGGTCTCGAAGTCGCGAACAGCCGTCGGGATCGGGTCGGCGATCGAATCGGCCGCGAAGTCGACAGTCTGGCCCCCGGGCAGGCGGAGCCGCACCGTTGCACCCGGTGCCGCACGCACCGTGAGCGCCAGCGCTTCGTCGCCGGGCATCCAGACATCGCCGACCGGAGCCAGCGACCGGCGATCAACCCATGCGCCGACCTGGCGGACCCACCCGGTCCGCACCAGGCGAAGCATGGTCGAAACCGAGTCCGCGCCACGCCGGGCGACGACCGGAATCTCGAATGCCGAGTCCGCCGGAATCGCCACCCAGGCAATCCACGCGCCATTGGGCGCGACGTGCGCCGACTGCCCGGCGACGGTGACCACCGCATCGCCGTCGCCGGCGGATCCATACACGAAGGTCGAGTCACCGGCGTCGATCGTCGCGCCCTGCGCGGGATGGGCGATGTCGAGCCGGAGTGTACCGTGCATCAACGGGACGGCCGGAAGCTGCGCCGAGGCGCGCCCGCCCGCCGGACGGCACGCCGGCAAGGCAGCGGCCAGAGAAAGCACGATTGCAAGACGTGGGAACGCCGTCACTTACCATCCAATCGGGTTGCCGCCTTCCGGCGCGGTTCCTATCTTCCCGCGACCCGTTGAACCCCATACCACGGAGCCCGGCCACGCCGAAGGTCCGCGCGACGTACTACGCCTTGACTGACCGGGGACGCACCCGCGATCACAACGAGGACACCTTCCTGGTGGCCGACCTCGGCACGGAGGCGCCGGAGCGCATTTCGCGCCCGGCGGTCCAGGTCCTCGGTGAGCGTGGCGCCGTCTTCCTGGTCGCCGACGGCATGGGCGGCGCGGCCGCCGGCGAGATCGCCAGCGAAATGGCGGCGACCAGCATCCATCGATATCTGGTCGATACCTGGCACAGTGACAAGGGCGTCTCCGCGGACCTGTTCACCAGCCGGCTGCGCGAGGCCGTCGAACTGGCGAACCTCCAGATCCACAACTATGCCAGCGAACACCCCGACGTGCGCGGCATGGGCACCACCGCGACGGTGGCCGGCGTCTGGCACGACCGCCTCTACCTCGCGCAGATCGGCGATTCGCGGGCGTACCTGGTACGAGGCGGCGAGGCCCGGCAGCTGACCCGCGATCAGTCACTCACGCAACGTCTCGTCGACGTCGGCGAGTTGACCGAAGCGCAGGCCGAAGCGAGCGAACGCCGCAACATCATTCTCCAGGCGCTCGGCCCCGACGCCATCGTCAAGGTTGACGTCAGCTGGCAGTCGCTGCAGCAGGGCGACGTGCTCATCGTCTGCAGCGACGGACTTTCCGCGGTCGTTCGCCGCGAGGACATCGCGCAAGCGGTGGCCGAAGAGCGTGACATGGCGGGCATCTGCCAGCGCCTGATTGATCTCGCCAACGAGCGCGGCGGCCCCGACAACATCACGGTCATCGCCGTCCGCTTTGATGGCGACGGTCTTCCGGCGGCGGCAGATCAGCCGGCCGGCTATCACGAGCTGGCCGTGACGCCGCAACATCCGTCGCTCCAGCCCACCGCCGCGATGCCTGCGGTACAGCTGCCACGGCCGGCCGCACCCGAGTTGCCACCGCGGGCACGCAGCGGCTCGCCGACCGCCGTCGTGCTCACCCTGCTCGTCATCGCAATGGGCGTTGTCGCCGCGCTGATATTTTTGTCGCGGTAAACAGCAGGAGAGAAGGAGGGAAAGAGGGAAAGAGGGAACGCTCATCCTTCCCTCCTTCCCTCCTTTTCTCCTTTTCTCTTTAGGTCGTCACGGCGCCGAGCACTCTCGGCCCGGCGGCGCCGGTGGCGGCAGGGACATTGGCGGGCTGGCCATGCAACGTGAGCCAGGCGATCAGGGCGAACGCCACGGCCTCCTTCGCGTCGCCGCTGAAGAAGAGGTCATCGAAGCGGCGGAGCGTTACGCCGGATTCGGCCAGCCTCGCCGAGAGGTCGCGCATCAGTACCGGGTGATGCGCGCCGCCGCCTGACGCAACGACCTCGCCGGCGGGCGGCAACTGCGACGTGCAGAATCGCGCGATGCTTTCGACGGTCAATGCGACAGCGGTACGCACGCCGTTTGCGCCGGGTACCCGGCGGTACAACCGTGCGGCGTACGACACGCCGAAGAGCTCCCGCCCGGTGCTGCGCGGCGGCGGCAGCGCAAAGAAGGGATCGCCGAGAAGGTCGTCGAGGGCGGCGCGGTCGGCGGCGCCACTCCCGGCAAGCGCGCCGTCGACGTCGAAGGGGAGTCGCGGATCGACGAGCCGCGCCACCGCGTCGATGATCGCGACGCCCGGGCCGGTGTCCGCCGCGATGACGTGATCGAGGTCGCCGCGCCGGCGGACCCAGGTGACGTTCGCCATACCACCCAGATTGAGCAGCACCCGCGGCTCCGATGCGCCGAAGCAGAGCGCGTCGGCTATCGGTACCAGCGGAGCGCCTTCGCCACCGGCCGCGACATCCCGGGAGCGGAAATCGTGCACCACCTTCACGCCGAACCGCTCGGCCAGGATCGCCGGCTCGCCGAGCTGGAGGGTGACGACCGGAGGCTGGTGCCAGACCGTCTGTCCGGGAAAGGCGATCGCGGTCAGCTCGCTGACGCGCACGCCGGCAAGTTCCAACGCGACCTCGGTGGCGTCGCCGGCCCATTCGGCGATTGCGGCGTGGAGCCGAGCGGTATCGGCGATCGTCGCGCCGGCGAGGACCGCCTCGATGCGGCCGCGTTCTGCCTCGCTGTATGGACGGTGCGCAAAGCCCACCAGCTCGACGTGGTCGGGGCGACCGATGCGTACCACGGCGGCATCCATTCCATCCAGCGATGTCCCCGACATGAGTCCGACGATGAGCGCAGGCGCCTCGGTCATCGCGATCCGGACACCGGCGGCGGCGGACCAACGATGGCGCGCAGACGGCGGTCGACTTCGGCAAGGCGCCGTTCGGCGGCGACGACGCCGATGCCGTCGTGCAGCATCACGATGGCGGTGCGCACATTCCCCCGAGCGTCATCGATCGCGGCGTGAGCTGTCTCGCGCGTTACGCCGAGCACTTCCATGACGATTCGCTCGCCGCGATCGTGCAGCTTGGTGTTCGCTGCTTTCAGATCGACCATCAGGTTGCCGTACGTCTTCCCGATCCGGATCAGTGCTCCTGTCGTGAGCATGTTGAGCACCAGCTTGGTCGCCGTTCCGGCCTTGAGGCGCGTCGAGCCGGTGACCAGTTCCGGTCCCACATCGACGCGAATGACGACATCGCAGGTCGACGCGGTTTCGGCGGGAGGCGCGGCGCAGGTGAACAGCACGGTCCGGGTCCCGGCGGAGCGCGCCGCGCGAAGTGCACCATGCACAAACGGCGTGGTACCGCTCGCGGCGATACCGACCACCACGTCGCTCGGCGTGATGCGGCGCGCGGTGATCGCTTCCGCGCCGGCCTCGGGATCGTCTTCGGCGCCCTCGATCGAGCGCGTCAGGGCCGGCGCGCCGCCGGCGATGATCCCCTGGACCAGCTCGGGCGGCGTTCCGAACGTCGGAGGGCACTCCGAAGCATCCAGCACGCCCAGCCGCCCGGAGGTCCCGGCGCCGACATAGAACAGCCGCCCGTCGGCCCGGAACGCCGATTCGACCAGGGCGACGGCCTGCGCAATGGCGTCGCGCGCCAAGGCGACCGCCGCCGGTACGGTGGCATCCTCGGCGAGAAAGAGGTCCACCAACTGGCGCACGTCCCAGGTATCGATGTCGACCGAACGCGGGTTGCGGCGCTCGGTCTCGCGAAGGATCGGAGCGGAATCCGGCATAGCGGCCACTCGGGCCTCGGTTAACTTAAGTCCGCTCCGCCGCTCACCGCACCCGAGGACATGATGTCCATGGCCCGCCTTCCATACCTCGCTCTCACGGCGTTGATCGTCATGACGCCGGCGCTTCACGCCCAACAGCCCACCGGCGTGCCGGCAACGTGGCGCTACAATGGCAAGGCCCGCGCGGCGACCGGCGCCCACGGCATGGTGGCTTCGAGCAGCACGATCGCGAGCCAGGTCGGCCGGGACATTCTCGCCGCCGGAGGCAATGCCGTCGACGCCGCGGTAGCGGTGGGATTCACGCTCGCCGTGACCCATCCCGAGGCGGGCAACATCGGCGGCGGCGGATTCATGATCATTCGCCTCAAGAACGGCAAGACCTGGGCCCTCGACTACCGGGAGACGGCCCCCGCGGCGGCGACTCGCAACATGTACGTCGACGATCACCGCGAGCCGATTCCCGGCAAGAGCATCTCCGGTGCGCTGTCCGCCGGCGTTCCCGGTTCGGTCGCCGGGCTCCTCGAAGCACACCGGCGATTCGGGCACCTGCCGATCGCCACGGTGATGAAACCCGCCATCGATCTGGCGCGCAACGGTTTCGTCGTCGATTCGTTCCACGCCCGTGCACTCGCGAGCGGAGCGCGCCGCCTCGCGCGCTACTCGCCGGCCGCGCTCGCGCAGTACACCATCGACGGCAAGGCTCCCGCGCCCGGGGCGACGCTCAAGCAACCCGACCTGGCCCGCACGCTGGAAGCGATCCGCGACCACGGACGCGACGGCTTCTACGCCGGCTGGGTCGCCAAAGCCATCGCCGACGAACAGCGCCGGGACGGCGGCATCATCACCGAAGCCGATCTCGCGGCGTACCGTCCGATCTGGCGCGACCCGGTCAGGGTCAATTATCGCGGCTACACCATCTGGTCGATGCCGCCGTCATCCTCGGGCGGTGCGACGCTGGCGATGATCCTCAACATCATGGAAGGGTTCGGCCCGCTGCCGCCATTCGGGTCGACCAGGCTGATCCACCTCGAAGTCGAAGCGATGCGCCGCGCCTTCACCGATCGCAACCGGTTCCTCGGCGACCCGGCGTTCGCCAAGTTGCCGATGCTCGCGAAGATGGAGTCGAAATCGTACGCGGCCCGGGTCCGCAAGACGATCGATCCGAACCGGGCCACACCGACGCCGGCCTTCGATCCGTCAATCAAGGACGGCACCAACACCACCCACTACTCGGTCGTCGATGCTGCCGGCGGCGCGGTATCGACCACCACGACGCTCAACAATTCGTTCGGTGCAGCGGTGCTGGTCGACGGCGCCGGCTTCCTGCTCAACGACGAAATGGATGACTTCGCGACCGCACCGGGCAAGCCCAACATGTACGGCCTGGTGCAAGGCGAGATCAACGACATCCAGCCCGGCAAGCGCATGCTCTCGGCGATGACGCCGTCGATTGTGCTCGATCGCTCGGGGAAGCTGTTGATGGTCGTTGGTACGCCGGGAGGGCCGACCATCATCACCCAGGTGTACCACGTGATCAGCAACGTGATTGACCACGGCATGTCGCTGCCGGACGCCGTCGCCGCGCCGCGCACCCATCATCAGGGCCTTCCGGACCGGATCGAAATGGAGTCCGCCGGCTTCAACCCGGCGGTCCTCGACTCGCTGCGCGCGATGGGCCACACCATCAGCGGCTCCGTGGGCGGCGACGTGCAGGCGATCATCCGGACCGGCGGTGGCTGGCTCGGCGTCAGCGATCCCCGCGGCGGAGGTTCGCCGGCCGGCTACTGACCCTCGCGGGTTCCGGTCACCGCCGCTCGAATGCCGCGTCCAGCTGCAGCGTGACCGGGGCGCCGCTGTGCACCACGATGTCGCGATCGGCGGTCTTCGCTGCCACCGCCGCGCCAGCAGCGCCGCCGCCGATGGCTCCGACGAACGTCCCGGTCTTGCCACCGATGATATGGCCGAGCACGGCGCCGATTGCCGCTCCGCCGGCCGTCTTGGCAACTTCACTCGCACCAACACCGTGTGCTTTCATCTCCGCCGCGACATCCGTCACGGTGGCGGCGATCGGATACGGCGTGCCGCCGATATCGACGTCGTGGGCGGTGAGCACGAGAGTACCCGGCCTGCCACGCTCCGGCGCGCCGGCGATGTCGTCGATGGTGAGCGTCACCACCGATCCTGCCGGGATCACCGGGCGCCCTTCCGACGGAACATCCGCATTGACGCGCACCCGGATCTGGTCACCGATGCGATTGTAATGCGAGTGCACCGAATCGATCGCCGTCGCGGTGATGACCGTGCCGCTCGGCAAGGTCGCCGTCTCGCGGCGTTCGGGTTGCGGGGCGGGCATTGGTTCGATGGGTTCCGCCGACCGGGCCGGCGGCTCGACCAGCGGGCGGGCATGGCGGTCGATCCTGCGGTCGTCGCGCCGCGGCCGCCCCGGACGCGCAACCGCGACGGGTGGGGGCGGAGGCGGTGTGGGACGTGCCACATACACCGTTTCGGGCGGCGGAGGAGGCGGCGGCGTCAGCGCGGTATCGCTCAGCGCCGAGGCTGGGGCGATTCCGGTCGCGGTTTCGGCAACGGTCGTGGACTTGGGCCTGGCACACGCCGCCGTGCCAACGGCAACGAGAATGGCAATCGAATATTTCATGGCGCACTCCAGTCCGGTGTGGTGCGTCGGGATCAGTCGAAGTGTATTCAGGATGACGCGTGGCGCCGGGCAAGGCACACCGCTCGGCTCCGCCTGTCCAATGGCGACTTCAGACCCTGCCCTGGATGAACTCCGGCGTGAACTGCTGAAGCCATTCGGCGAGTCGGGTGAATTCGCCGGTCACGAGGAGAATGCCGACCGCGATGAGAACCGCGCCGCCAGCGCGCTGCACCCACGGCATCCAGCGCCGGAAGCGTTGAAACCAGCCACGGAATGCGTCGATGGCGTACGCGGCGATGAGGAACGGTACGGCCAGGCCCGCCGAGTACGCGGCCAGAAGCGCAATTCCGTGCCAGACTTCGGCGGTGCTGCCCGCCATGATCAGGATCGGGCCCAGGATGGGCCCGATGCACGGCGTCCAGCCGGCGGCGAACGCCATGCCGATGAGCACCGACCCGAGATAGCCCACCGGCTTGCGCTCGGCCTGCCAACGAACATCCCGATCGAGCCACGGTAATCGCAGCACACCCAACGTGTAGAGTCCGAAGGCGATCACGATGACGCCGCCGATCCTCGCCAGCAGGACCTTGTGCGCCCGCAATCCGGTGCCGAGTGTGGTCGCCCCGGCGCCCAACGCCATGAAGACCAGCGAGAATCCGATGACGAACAGCAGGGCATGACCCACGGCGCGATAGCGGTTGCCGACCAACTCGTCCATTGTCATGCCGGTCAGAAACCCCAGATAGCTCGGGACCAGTGGCAGCACGCATGGCGACAGGAAGGACACCAGCCCGCCCGCGAATGCGGCGAGCGGCCCGACCACGACCTCGTTCAACGGCCGCGTCCCGCGCGCGCCAGCGCCGCCGCGTCGGCATCGCGGCAGGTGCGGCAAAGCCCCCGGATTTCGACGCGATGCGCATGGTGCTGGAAATCATGCTCGTCGGCAACCATGGGCAGCAGCCGTTCGAATCGCTCCGTGGAAAATTCGGTCACCTTGCCGCACCGGGAACAGAGCAGATGACCATGGTGGCTGGTCGACAGCAGCGGCTCGAACCGCTTGAACCCCTCCCCGAAGTCGTGCGCGCGGACCAGGCCGCTGGCGACCAGCATCTCGACGGAGCGATACACCGTCGCCATGCCGACACGATGACCCTGCGCCATGAGGCGCCGCTGAATGCCATCGGCGGACAGATGCTCACCACCGGCGAAGACGGCGCGCGCCACGAGGTCGCGCGGCCCGGTGATCGGCAGGTGACGTTCGCGCAGCCAGCGCCGGAACCGCTCGAGGAGCTGCCGGGGAGCATCGTCGTCAGACATCGTCCTCCGGCCCGGGTTCGACGATGGGGAACCAGCGCGCCACGTCGACTGGCAGTGGCTCCTCGTCGTCAGCGCGAGCAGGCACCAGCGCCAGCAGCTCGTGCAGCGCCTCG
Organism: Gemmatimonadales bacterium; assembly: GCA_050732975.1. GTDB lineage: Bacteria > Gemmatimonadota > Gemmatimonadetes > Gemmatimonadales > GWC2-71-9 > Palsa-1233. The sequence goes on along the minus strand of JBOHRZ010000029.1, from coordinate 2,833 downwards.
AGCGGACCACTGCCGACCTCGACCAATTTCGATTCGAATCCGCCGCGCTGCTTCCCCTTGACGGTGGCGGTGTAGGTGGCGGTATAGATCCGCCGGCGATCACCTTCGACCCGGCTCAGAACGGCGGTGCCGAATTCCTTGCGGTCGCGTCGCAGGGTGCGGAAGACCCAGACGCCGTCGATCTCGGCGGCGGGAATCCGGTCACGCACCCATTCGGCGAGGCGTTCCCATTGCGGTCCTTCGCCCGGGCCGTGTGGTGCCAGCAGCGTCGTCATCGGTCGAGCGCCAGCCGCAGAATGTGCATGAAGTCCTGGGCGTTGGTCACGACGCCGTATGCCTGGTGCGTGCCCCGATCGCGCAACTTGTTGACCACGAATTCGGTCTGGTCCACGCAGATGGTCGTGAGCGGTTCGGGATGCCCGTCGGCCGTGTGGGTATGAAATGCCGGGAGCATGTTTCCGACCGCGATCGCGTGCAACGCCGTCGCCACGAACACCGCCGCGGTCGCCTTGACGGTGTATTCACGCATCGCATCCTGAGCGTCGAGATTGTCGGTGATGACGCCGGGCAGCGGGCCATCGTCGCGAATCGATCCGGCGAGCACAAACGGAATCTTCGTCGTCACCAGCGCGTGCATGATTCCCGAGGTGATGAGGCCGTGTCGCACGGCATTTTCGATCGAGCCGGCGGCACGGACCGCGTTGATGGCGCGCATATGGAGGCCATGCCCGCCCTGGGTCGGCCGGCCGGCATTGTCCATTCCCAGCGTGGTGCCGAAAATGGATGCTTCGATGTCGTGCACCGCGACGGCGTTCCCCGCCAGGACGGCGTCGACATAGCCGTTCCGGATCAGCCACTCGAAATCGCCACGGGCGCGCGCGTGGACCAGCGCCGGCCCGGTGATCCAGATCGTGAAGCCGTGGCGTTCCTTTTCCCGCCGGAGTCGAGCGGCCAGATCGTCGTAGTTGACCGGCCGCTCCCGGGACACCTCGGTCCGCATGAACTGGAATTCGTTGGCGCCGTACGTCTGGCCCAGAAAGCCGTCAGACGAGACCACGACACCTTCCGCGCCGTGCTCGTCGAGCGCGGCCAGCACCGGTTCACCCTGGCGGACCTTCCGGGGTTCGAGCGCCTCCAGTGTGCCGCCGCGACGCACCACGGCGCAGTCCATGCGGGGACGGACGGGCGCCTGCCAACCGTCCTTGAGCCGGACGTAGGTCGGGAGGTTCGACGTCGAGAAGAACCCCTCGGGGAGCACTCCGTCGGCGGGTGCAGGCACGAAGGTCGCGACCGGCGCAGCGGCAAACGGCGCTCGGGTCACGTCGGGAAGCCAAGGCATCGCGGCGGAAAGTTAGTGTCCTGTGCCGGGAGTTGCTTGCCGTTCGAGCGTCGCGGCACCTGGCAAAATCGGGCCCGATCCGCGATAGCTTTGATGCCATGCGCTACACCATCCTGTTCCTGATCGTCGCGACGATCTCGTTCGCCCCGACAGTCAGCGGGCAGGCCACCGACACCACCGCGCACCTCCCCGCCCTGCAGGTGACGGTCACTCGGAGCGAGACGCCCATCTCCGCTCTGGGCGCCGCGGTGACCGTCATCGATTCCGGAGCCGTTCACCGGGGCCGCCTCGCTACCGGGCTGGACGAGGCGCTGGCGTTCGTGCCGGGCGTCATCGCCGAGAATCGCTGGAACTATTCCGTCGACGAACGGATCGCCATCCGGGGGTTCGGCGCCCGCTCCAATTTCGGGCTGCGCGGCATCACCGTGCTGCTCGACGGCGTGCCACAGACCCTGCCGGACGGGCAATCGCAGCTCAACAACGTCGACCTGTCGCTGGTCAGCCGGATCGAGGTGCTGCGCGGTGGCGCGTCATCGCTGTACGGCAACGCCGGCGGCGGCGTGATCGCGCTCACGACGTCGGCGGTGCCGCCGGCACCCTGGCAGGTGAGCGCGCGGACCGAAGCGGGGACGTTCGGCACGTCGAAGAACGAACTCGTTGCGGCGGGCCGCAGCGGCGACGTCGGTGGAACGATCGCGGTGTCGCGCTTCTACACCAGCGGATTTCGGCAGCAGAGCGGCACCGAGCAGCGTCAGCTGAGCCTCGCGCTCGACTGGAGCGCAAGGCCGGCCACGACGTTCACGGTGCGCCTGGAATCGGCGGACGACCCGCACGCGCGCAATCCCGGGGCCCTGACCGCCGGTGAGTACGCCGCCAACCCGGATTCGGCGTCGGCGTTCAACATCCGCCGCGGTGCCGACAAGGCCGTCACCCAGACTCAGCTGGCGATCGGCATGCGACACGACGCGGGGCGGGTCCACGTCGATGCCACGCTGTTCGGCATCGCGCGCGGACTCGAGAATCCGCTGGCCACGCCGCCGCCCGCTCCGGCCACAGCCAACGAAGGCACCTGGGTCTCGATCGACCGGCGACTGGGAGGCGGACATGCCACCGCCACGATCGATCTGCGTGGACCGACTCTCACCGCCGGAATCGAAGCGCAGAGCCTTCGCGACCATCGCACCAATCGACGCAGCGTCGATGGCGCGCGGACCGACACCCTGCTGCTCGACCAGCAGGAGCGGGTTGCCGAAGAGGCCGCGTTCGCGACGATCGCTTGGCCGCTCACGGCGGCACTCTCCGTACACGGCGGCGCCCGCCGCGACATCAATCGATTCTCGGCCACCGACCATTTCCTGTCCGACGGCGACGCCAGCGGTTCGCGCACCTTGCAGGCGACCAGCGGCAGCGGCGGCATCGCCCTTCGGCTCGGCGATAACGGCGTCGCATGGTCGGACGTGGCGACGGTGTTCGAAACACCAACCACCACCGAAC
>JBOHRZ010000028.1:0-14286 GCA_050732975.1 Gemmatimonadales bacterium | reverse complement strand
TCTCAGGCTGGAGCGCATGAGTCTCGGGGATGGTCGATGGCGCGGCTCGCCCGGGAAGCAGGGGTTGACGACGCCACGGTGGCTCGGCTGGAACGAGGCACGATGCCCTTGGCCAACCGACCGGTGGCCGCCGTCGTGGCCACCCTCGGCGGGCTGGCTCCCTTCGGGTGCCAAGGCATCGATGGACCAAATCCGAGACGGTTGGGGGTAGTTCGACGCGCCGCTAGGTAACGCGGCGTTCCGGCCGAATCCTCGCGTACTTCGCGCGCGCCGCGCGGGTGAGCAGGAACTCGGCCTCATTCCACGCCCAATGCGTGCGCAACGCGGAGCATGGCCTATCGCCGAGCCACTGACCGATTTCTTCGAGGTCTCACGCTGGACGCTCATCCAGCCAGATCTGTGCGTCGAGTCGAAGCTGGTTCATGCTGGCCAGCACCGATTGGCCAGGGGGTCGACGAGCTGGAAGATCCAGCCTCTTACGATCGTCGATAGGTTCCGCCACCCCGCGAAAGATCACTCGGGCCGGAGTCAGGTGCCGAGGCCCGTTCGTTGCTTCGCCCGCGAATTGGCTTCCCGCTTGCGCCACCAAGAGTCCGCACGCGAAATGAGCTTGGCGTCGCAGGCGGCATCAATCAGTTCGTCGCGATCAATGGCTGTATTCATCGCCCAGTCCCACCATAGCGGAGTCATGATACGTTGCCAAATCCATTCGATGTTCACGGCCACGGCACGCGGGCTCCGCAGCACCGAGGAGAGCATCGCCACGCCCTGCTCAGTGAAGGCGTAGGGCGCTGCGCGCCGCGCCCCGCCCCAACTTGAAGTCACAGATTGTGACTTCAAGGCCGCCCACTCGTCTCGCGTCAACTGGAACATGAAGTCGGCCGGGAATCGCTTCCGGTTTCGCTTCACCGCCTGAACCAGGACCTTCGGAGGAACACCGTACAATTCGGCAAGATCGGCGCTCAGCATGACCCGCTCACCCCGGACGGCCTGGATCCGTCGCGCAAGTGCCTCGTGGGCGGTGACCCTTATTGTCAACGGTCCCCTCACCCCCGATCCAGCACCCGATACTGGATCGCTTCGCCGACGTGCGCCGCAGTCACCTCGTCGCGCCCTTCGAGATCCGCCAGTGTTCGCGCCAGTTTCAATACCCGGTGATAGGCGCGCGCGGATAATCCCAGCTTCACGATCGCAGTCTTGAGTACCTGCTCGGTCGCCGCATCGACCCGGACGTACTTCGCCAGCTCGCGCGGACCCATGTGCGCGTTGGCGAAGATCCCCGGGTGCTGGCGGAACCGGTGCAACTGCCGCTCGCGCGCCGCCTCGACACGCGCCCGCACCACCGCACTCGGTTCGCCCGGCGTGCGCCCGGCAAGATCGTCGTACGCCACCGGCGGAACGTTCATGTGAATGTCGACCCGGTCGAGCAGCGGGCCCGAGATCCTGGCGCGATAGCGCTGCACCGCCGCCGGCGAACAACTGCATTGCCGCGAGGCGTCGCCCAGGAATCCGCAGGGACAGGGATTCATCGACGCGATCATAAGGAACCGCGCCGGGTAGCTCAGCGTCATCGCTGCACGCGAGATGGTGACCTGACCGTCTTCCAGCGGCTGGCGCAGTACCTCGAGCACGTTCGAGGGCAGTTCCGCCACTTCGTCGAGAAACAGCACGCCGTGGTGCGCCAGCGACACTTCGCCCGGCCGCGGGACCGAGCCGCCGCCGATCAGACCGGCATAGCTCACCGTGTGGTGCGGCGCGCGAAATGGACGCTGCGACACCAATGCCTGACCCGCCGGCAGCAATCCGGCGACACTGTGGATACGAGTGACGTCGAGCGCCTCGGCGAGCGTGAGCGGCGGCAGGATGGTCGGCAACCGGCGGGCGAGCATCGTCTTCCCCGCCCCGGGCGGGCCGATGAGCAGTACGTTGTGCGCCCCGGCCGCGGCGACTTCCAGCGCGCGCTTGGCCGCCGCCTGCGCCCTGACATCGGCGAAGTCCAGATCGGCGCTGGCGGGCGTCCGGATCAATTCGGCGATGTCGGTACGAAGCGCGGCCAGCTCGCCTGTTCCCGCCAGGTGGGCACACACCGCCTTGAGCGTCGGCGCGCCGCGTACCGCGACTCCCTGGACCACGGCGGCCTCGGCGACGTTCCCCTCGGGGAGAATGACTTCGTCGCATCCGATGCGGCGTGCTGCCAGCGCGATCGGCAACGCGCCGCGAATGGGACGGAGATCGCCCTCGAGGCCAAGCTCGCCGAGGAACAGCGTGCGGGCGAGGCGGTCGCCGGGGATCTGCCCGCTGGCCGCGAGGATCGCGATCGCCACCGGAAGATCGAACGCGCTGCCCCGCTTGGGGAGATCAGCCGGCGCAAGGTTGACGGTGATCCGCCGCAGCGGGAGCTGGAATCCGGCGTTGCCGAGTGCCGCGGCGACACGCTCGCGGCCTTCCTTGACGGCGCCGAGCGGCAGACCGACGGTGGTATACGACGGCAGGCCGTTGGTGATATCGATCTCGACGTCGACGGCGAGTGCCTCGACACCGAGCACGGCGGCCGAATGAATGCGGGCGAGCAATGGACCCCCGGTGGCGCGAGCCCGGGAAGTCTGCCGGATGCCACGGCCGAGCGGGTCACGCTTCAGCGCAGACCGGAACCGCTTTACGCGATCAGTCGGGAATGCCCAGCCCGAACACGGTCAGCCAGTTGCGCACCCGGTTCATCAGCAGCGACTCGCGCGCCATCATGGCGTCATGGTCGACATCGTCGCGCGGCACGAACGACGCGTCGGTCCAGAGGACGATGCGGCCGAAATCGACCGCATAGATGTCGGCGGTTTCCTCGATCACCGCGACGTCGCCGCCAAGGAACCAGACGTCCGTCTCCCCGGCGCCCGGTCCGTTGCCGCCGGAGTCGGCGGCCACGAGCTTGCGCACGACATCGTGATCAAGCCACACGGAGAGATGGCGGGGCTGAGAATCCGCCACAGAGGGAAGAAAGGTGTCGCGTTGCGTCATGTCACCGAGTCCGGCGTCGACTCCGGTCATGATGCGGTGCATCATGTCGATGACGCCGCTGGTGTCTCCGGGAGCGAGATCGGAGAACTGCGCCGGCTGGGCGGCCATGGGACCACCGAATCCGGTGGTTGATGGGACCGGCTTGCGGCCATGACCGCAGCCGGTCAACATCAGGCAGGCAACCAGCAGGCGCTTCGGCAATCACCCTCCGCCGGAGCGGTGAGCCGGAACCCGCGGCTTGTGGATCGCATCGAACCGGCGCACCTGATCGGCGTTGAGAATGGCGCGGAAATCGGCGTTGAACTTCGCCGTGGCGCCGTCGATCTTCCTTGAGGAATCGGCGTTGAGCGCGGCGCCGGTCTTCTTCTGCGCCGCCATCCAGGAAAGGGTCGGCGCCGTGGTATCGGTCCACGTCTTGAGCAACCCGATCGTCTTCTTCTTCTGGCCGGCGTCGAGCCGGTAGACAGCGGTCAGCGTGTCGACGTTCATATCATGGTAGGCCCTGACGTCGGGCCCGGCCTTCTGGGCGGCAAGTGGTGCGACCGCCGCGAGCGTGACCACCAGATACGTGAATCCGGTCTTCATGGTATTCCTCCGCAATGGGTCCTTGCCTTGGGGACGCCCGACCCCGGATTCCTTGCGCCGATTCACGTTACATCGGGAAAATAATCGAGAACGTGGCCCCGTTTCCCGGCGCGCTGTCGACGGTGATCCGGGCGCCCCAGCCCTCGACCAGCCGGCGTACGATGGCGAGCCCGAGGCCCGTGCCACTGGTGATGGTGGAGAACGAGGGGTCGAAGATGCGGCCAAGCTGGTCGGGGCGAATGCCCCGCCCATCGTCCGCGACGTGCAACGCGTGATCGTCGATCAGCAGCCGCACCACCGTCGAATCGGCCTGCCGAGCGTTGTCGAGAAGATTGAGCAGAACCTGAACCAGTTCTTCGCGCCGCGCGGGCACGGTCGCGCTGGCCACGCCCTGGACCTCGATCCGGGGACGCTCGATCGACAGCGCGAAGAGCGAGGCGACCTCATCGGCCACCAGACGCAGATCGACCTGTTCGAGAGGCTGCACCTCGGCCGGCGACATGCCGTAGCGGGCGAAGGAACGTGCGATCCGGTCGAGCCGTTCGATCTCCGCCAGGATCCGATCCGCGACGCCATCGATCAACTCGGCAAGCTGGTCCGGCCGGTCGGAACGCACCCGCTTGAGATGCTGCAGGCCCAGCCGCATCGGCGTGAGGGGGTTCTTGATCTCGTGCGCGACCTGACGCGCCATTTCGCCCCACGCCAGAACACGCGCGGCGCGGGCCGCTTCGGTAATGTCGGCGATCGCCAGCACCCGACCGCCGTCATCCAGCTCTGCGATGGTGACGGTAAAGCGGCGCTGGCCGACCTGGAGTTCGTGGCTGGTGCCGCGTTCGCCGAGGACATTGAGATGCGGCGACTCGGCGGTGATCTCCTGCCATGCCTCCGGGAGCTGGGCGGAGAGCGGTCGGCCCAGCTCCAGGTCGTGCCCGATCAGTTCGGTGGCGCGCGGATTGACATGCGTCACGTCACCGCGGGCATCGATGCCGAGCACACCGGTCGCCAGCGTGGCGAGGATTGCGGCGGTGCGCTCGCGGCTGGCGCGCAATTCGAGTTCGGCCTCCTGCAGGTCGGTTTCCATCTGGCGCAGGGCGCCGAAGACCGGCACGAACTCGGCCGGAAGGTGCTCAGCCGACGGCGGCTGTTGGTGCCGCCCGATCGCTACGGCGGTGCGTCGCAGCGCGTCGATCGGCCGACCGAGCGCATCAGCGATCGCGCCGGCGACGAGCAGCGAGGCGATACCCCCGGCGAGCGTCACCAGCAACAACAGCAGCGCACGGTTGATCTGCTCGGCACCCAGCCCGGTATCGCCGCCGGGTATCGCGGCGACCAGCGCGGTGCCGGCGACGGCTCCCTGGGTAAATCCGACGCGCAATTGCGCGTCCGGGAGCGCGATCGGGATGGTGGTGACTGCACCCGACGGCAACGCCGGCGGCGGGGCGATGACGGGCGGCAGCAGTCCAAGTTCGGTGAGGATCGGTTCGCCGGCGGCGACGAGATGTCCCCGCCGGTACACCGCCAGCGCGGCATCGACGCTGTCGCCGATCCAGGCGAGGGAGTCGGCGCGGGGATGCAGCAGGTCGGCCTGGGCCAGCCCGCCGGTCGCCACCGCGTCGCGCAGTGTGGCGGCGAGCTCGGCACTGCGCTGCCGGGCGACATCGGCACCGAGGCGCAACACCGACGTCAGCGTGAGCAGCGCCGCCGGGACGACGAAGAATGCCAGCAGCGCCGCGGCCACGGTGCGGCGATACGATCGGCCGAGTCGCGGAGCGGGCAGCGTTTGCATCTCTCCCAGCACGCTTTGCAGCGCCAGCCAGGCCAGCAGTATCAGCCCGACATCGAGGAGCAGACACAGCGCGGCACGGACGATGAACGGCGCGGGCGGCGCGATCTCGACGGTGGCGCGGGCCACCCGCGGCACGTCGCCCGACGTGATCACCCGTTCGGCGATGACGAAACGGTGCTGCCGATGGAACGACGTGTCGTTGATGTCGCGCGCCCGCGATACGATATCGACCGAGTAAGGCGGCGCATTCTCCGGCGATCGCCATCCGACCAGCAATCCGAACGTGGTCGGCGCCAGCAGGCGCGATCGCGGGCCGATGGTCACGGTCGCGATCGTGTCGGGCGCAAGCGGCAGAACAAGAATTTCGTGATGGCCGGCGCCGACCGCCATGCCAATCCGTTCGGGTGTGGTTCCGGCGAGGCGGACCAGGGGCGCGATGACGCTCCATCCCACGCTGAGCGAATCGAGCGCCACCACGCCGCGCTGTTCACCGGCGGCGCTCCAGAGCGCCAGATAACTCGGCACACCTTCCCGTGCCAGCCGGGAGGCCTGCCACTCGGCGTAGAGGCGATCCAGCTGAGTGGGGCGGGTGCGTTGCGCCCTGATGGCGAGTTGATCCAGCGCCGACGCCGCGGCGGTGTCGGCGGTGGCATCAAGCCGGACCAGGTCGGCGCGGGCGAGACTCATCCGCCGATCGAGCGACGTCGACCAGGTGGCCAGCGCGGCGAGCACACTCGCCGCGGTGGCGATCGAGAGGAGCCGGGCCCGCGGCGTGGTGACCGCGATCTGGAGCACCACCGGTACCGCCCACAACCAGGGATACCACGGCGCCCAACTCGGGCGTCCCGGCATCCATGCCACGACGCCGATCAGTCCGAACAGCAGTGCCGTCATTGCGGCGATTGCGCCCCAGGCCGCCGGCGCAGCGCCGTCATCGGGAGTTCGCAACGGCGCCGCCGCCACGGCGAGAAATGCGGCCGTGGTAATCGCGATGATCGCTTCCCAGGCAAAACCTTCCGGAAGCGACAGCGCGGCGCCGTGCGGCACGACCGCACCGGCGAGCCAGAGCACCAGCGGCGGTGCCGTTCCCAGCAGCAGGATGGCCGCCATCACGCCGACGACGCCGCGCCGGATGGGACGACGCCAGAGATTGATGGCGAGGAGAAAGAGCGCCGCCGCTGCCACCAGGGTGCGCATGGCGGTGAGCCCGAACGCCGTGGCGCCCACCTCGGAACGCGCCAGCGACCAGAGCGGCAGGAGGATCGCGGCGGCGCGGATCACCGCCGACCGCGTGGTGACCAGTACCACGATCGCCAGCGCGAGGAGTCCGAGTCCGATCACCCATCGCACCTGCGCCGCCGCCCGGTCGCGCAGCACGGCGATCGGCGGTGCCACCGGCTGCATGAACGCCGCCACCGCGCGAACCGCCGAATCGACGGTGGGATAGTCGATCACCCCGGCCACGGGTGCCGTCCAGCTCCAGCCCACGCCATCGGGACCGCCGGCGACCCCGGCCAGCGACGGACCCGCGACCGGGAGCCCCGGCAGCGAATCAAGCAGCAGGACCAGTTGCGCCTGGCGCTGCACGCGCTCCGCGCGGATTACCAGCATTCTGGCAAATGGCGTAGTGACCAGCTCGGCACTGCCGCGCCCGGTCAATGTCCCGAGCCGCTGCGGCCCCGCGACGGCAACGACCGTGTCGCCACTGGTCACGGCGATCGCCGACTCGATCCCGATGTTGCTGAGTAGATCATCCAGCCCGGCGGCGGCCCCGGCGGCGGCATTACCGACGCGGTCGAGCGCTACACGGGCGCTCTGGCGCGCCGCGGCGACCGTCGCCGCCAGGAGCCGGTCTCGATTCCGGGCCGCGTGGCGAACCGACTCGGACTGCAACCTGTTGCGATGCAGGTTGGTGTGACCGATGATTCCCAGCGCAATCGCCGCGGCGGCAGCGACAATGGCCAACCCTGCCGCCAGGTTTCGCTCGCCCGGAGTTTGCTCCAGCCAGGCGCTGATCGTGGCCAGGACTGCAGCGCCGAGGAGGAGGGCGAGCCAGATCCATCCAGCATGGAACGCGGCTTCGCCGGCCAACACGACGATGGCGGCCGCAGCGATCCAAACGGCCGTTCGGTGATGTCGTCGGAGCAATGTCGCACGGTGAAACTTCAAATGCCGCTCAGCGTAGATGGCAGCGTCGGACCCTCATTTGTTTAAGGATGGCCCATGGTACGCCGAAGTCATATCGGTACCCTGATCTTACTGCTGTCGGCCGTGACAGCGCCTGCAGGGGCGCAGACATCCGAGGTCCCACGGCAACTCAGCCTCGCGCAGGCGCTCCAACTGGCGCGGGCCAACAGCCCGACCTACCTGCAGGCGCAGGCCAACGCCGATCCGGCAGCCGAAGCGGTCAAGGCGGCCAACTGGGCGCAGCTTCCCACCGTGTCGGTGGGCGGCGGCATGGGGTACACCGGCGCCGGCAGTTCGACCTTCGGCGGGACGACGTTCAATCAGACCTCTCCGACTCTGACGTCGAGCTACAATGTCGGGGCCAACTGGCAACTCAACACGCGCAACTTTCTCAATCCGTCGATTCAGCGAGCCACCGAACGCGCCACGCAGGAAAACATCGCCGCCGCCGGTGTGACACTGGTGTCCGATGTGACCTCCCAGTATCTCAACGCGTTGCGCGCGCGCGCGCTGGTGGGCGTCGGCCAGGGACAGGTCGCCCGGGATACGATGTTCCTGGCGCTGACCCAGGCAGGCTACCAGATCGGACAGAAATCACTGGTCGATGTGCGATCGGCGCAGACCTCCCTCGCTACGGCCCGGGTACAGTTGTTACAGGCCGAGCAGGCGGCCACCGCCGCCAAAATCGAACTGGTGCGCCAGATCGGGCTTCCGGCCGATGCCGGCATCGATTCGCTGGAACTGACCGAACCATTTCCGCTGGTCGAGCCCAACTTCGACTTTGAGCAACTGCGCAGCACGGCGCGCGAACAGAACCCCGTCATCCGCGCGCTCACCGCCCAGGAGAACGCCGACCGGATCAGCGTCCACGCCGCGCACCTCGACCGCTTGCCGACCATCTCGATCAACGGCGGCTGGAGCGCGTACACGCAGCAGTTCACCAACGAGTCGGTCCTGCTCGGCAACCAACTGCGGAGCGCGCAGGCGGCCGAAGCCAACTGCGAATTCCAGAACGCGATCCTGATGGGACTCACCACGCCGATCCAGGGCGGGATCATCCCGGACTGCAAGGAGTACGCGGGCCTCGATGCCACGGGAACGGCGCTGCAGCCGAGCATCGCGCAGGGCATTCACGACCGGAACAGCGTCTTTCCGTTCAATTTCACGCGGCAGCCGGTGTCGGTGAGCATGAGCATCTCGCTGCCGATCTGGGACAGCTATTCCCGTTCGCTGCGGATTTCGCAGGCCGAAGCGCTCGACGATCAGGCCCGCGAGAGCGTGCGGGCGCAACAACTGGCGACCGATGCCCAGGTCCAGACCCAGCTCCTGGCGGTGCGCAGCGCCTGGCGGCAGACCCAGATCCAGGACAGCAACCGGGTCGCCGCCCGGGATCAGTTGCGACTGGCGCAGGAGCGGTATCAGATCGGCAGCGGCACGGCGCTGGAGATCGCCGATGCGCAGAACGCCGTGACCCAGGCCGAGGTCAACTACGTTACGGCCGTCTACGACTATCATCTCGCCGTCGTCGCCCTCGAGGCGGCGGTCGGCCGGCCCCTTCGCTGAGAGGATCGGAACCGGATGTCGCGTGGAGCAAGGACCGCAATCGCGGTTGGTGTCCTGATCGTGGTCGTGGGCGGGTTGGTCATTCTTGGCGCCAGCCGGAAGGCAAACGCAGCGACCGAAGTCCGCATGGAGAAGGTCGGCCGCCGCGACCTGGTCGCGGTGGTGACGGCGAGCGGGCAGATCGAGGCCAAGAGCGACGTCGATATCTCGTCCGAAGTGACCGCCCGGATCAACAAGATTCATGTCAAGGAAGGCGATCATGTCACCAAGGGCGAATTGCTCGTCGAGCTTGACCAGGCCCAGTTCAAGGGCGCGGTCGATCGCGGGCAGGCCGGATTGCTGCAGATGCAGGCGCTCCAGGCGCAGGCGGCCGCCAATCGCGATCAGGCCAAGCGCTCGATGGACCGCACCGTGGCGCTGAAAAAGGCGCAGCCGACGCTTACGCCGGACGAAACCGTGGAGCAGTCGCAGGAAGCGTACAACGTCGCGCAGGCGAATTTCGAGGCCTCCGTGGCCCAGGTGGACAACGCCAAGGCGACGCTGAAGGAGGCCCAGGACAACCTCGCCCGTACCATGATCTACTCGCCGATCGACGGCACCGTGGTCCGGTCGGCGCACAAGGAGGGCGAGGTCGCGGTGCCCGGTACCTTCTCGTCGGAGACCGGCCTGCTGATGCGGATCGCCGACATGTCGACCATCCTGGCCCTGGTGAAGGTCGACGAAACCGACGTGGTACGCCTGGCGATGGGTGATTCGACCTCCGTCGCAATCGACGCCTTCCCCGACACGACCTTTATCGGCCGGGTCACCAAGATCGGCAACAGCGCCTCGGCTTCGACCGCGAGCACCGCGACCACCAGTACCGACCGGGCGGTGGATTTCGACGTCGAGGTGACCCTCAGCAATCCGCCGCGCGACGTTCGTCCCGACCTGAGCATGACGGCGCGGATCGTGACGGCCGTCCGCAAGAACACGCTGAGCATTCCGATCATCGCCCTCACGGCGCGCGCGGCGCCGAATCCCGCCAACGACAATGGTGTGATGCAGCCGATGGCCGCCAACCCCGCCGATACCCTCAACAAACCCAAGGAGCAGGAGGGGGTCTTCGTGGTGGAGAACGGCCTGGCGCGCTTCCGGCCGGTCAAGGTCGGCATCGCCGGCGATGAGTATTTCGAGGTGCTCGACGGGCTCAAGGAAGGTGAGACGGTGGTGTCGGGGACCTATCAGGCGATCCGCGACATGAAGGACTCGACCCGCGTGCGACAGGCCCCCACAACGCCCGCGGACGCCAAGAAGCCGTGACGACGCGGGCCGCATAGCATGCCGTTCTTCGAGGCGGTCCGCCTCGCCCTGAGCTCGATCCGCGCCCAGAAGCTCAAGAGCTTCTTCTCGCTGATCGGGGTGCTGATCGGCGTCACCTTCCTGATTGCCGTGGTGTCGATCGTCCAGGGCATGAACGTGTACATGACCGACAAGTTCGCCGGCGCGATCATCGGTCTCAATACTTTCCAATTGCGATCGCGCCCCGGCATAGTGATGGGCAACGTCACCGAAGAGCAGTGGAAGGAATGGCAGCGCCGGCCGAAGATCACGCTCGACGACGCAGCGTACGTCGAGAGCCGGATGACGACGCCGGCTCGCTTCGCCCGCGAGCGGGAGACCAGCATCACCCTCGGCTATAAGGGGCGCACCGCGTCGGGCATCGATCTCGAGGCGGTGGACGCCGAGTTCTTCCAGATCAAGCATTGGAACGTGACCGACGGACGGGCGTTCTCGCCGCAGGAGGTGCGGGCCGGCGCGGCTGTCGTGGTGCTGGGATGGGAGATTGCCGACCGGGTGTTCGAAGGGCGCGAGGCGGTCGGCAATTCGGTCGATCTCGACGGCATTCCCTACCGCGTCATCGGCGTGGTCGACAAACAGGGATCGGTGTTCGGGTTCTCGCTCGACAAGTTCGTCGCCACGCCGATCACCTCGCCGGTGGCGCATCTGATCGACCGGCCGCACAACATCGACGACCTGCAGATCCAGACGCTCACGCCCGACGCAATGCCCGCGGCACTCGACGAAGTGACCGTGCTGATGCGGATTCGGCGCGGTCTCAAACCCGAGCAGCCGGATAATTTCCACCTCGACACGGCGACCGAAGCGCTGTCGGTATGGGACCAGATCTCCCGCATCATGTTCCTGGCGCTGCCGGGCCTGGTGGGTATTTCCCTGGTGGTGGGCGGCATCGTGATCATGAACATCATGCTGATGGCGGTGGCGGAGCGGACCCGCGAGATCGGCATCCGCAAGGCGCTCGGCGCCCGGAACCGCGACATCATGGCCCAGTTCGTGGTCGAGTCGGCCACGCTGTCGCTGACGGGAGCCGCGATCGGGATCGGCACCGGACTGCTGCTGGCGTTCGCAGTGCGCGCCGTGACGCCGCTTCCCGCGGCGGTGGCGCCCTGGTCGATCGGGGTCGGCGTCGGGCTGGGCGTGATGGTCGGCCTTGTCGCGGGCGTCTATCCCGCCCGCCAGGCGGCGCGGCTCGACCCGATCGTGGCGCTGGGGCACGAATGAGCACATTGGGACGCGGCAACCTGTTTGCCCGCGCCGGCGAAGGCGTGGCGCTGGCGGTCGGCGCGGTGCGCGCCAACAAGACCCGCGCGTCACTCACGATTCTCGGCGTCGCGATCGGCGTGATGGTGGTGATCGCCATGGCCTCGACGATCACCGGCATCCGGAATTCGGTGAGCGACATCGTGTCGCGGGCCGGGCCGAAGTCCTTCTACGTGATGCGGTTTTTCCGGACCGGGTTCAACTTCGACGACGAGAACGCGCCCTGGCGGACCCGCCCGCGGATCACCCGTGCCGAGGCGGAGATGATCCGCAAGCTCCCCGGAATCGCCGACGTCAATGTGACGGAGTCGGGCAATTCGTCGGTGAGCTATCGGAGCACCGTTCTCAACAGTGTCAGCGTAACGGGAATGGATCCCAGCTGGTTGCGCGTGGGGGGCGGCCAATTGCTCGAAGGCCGTAACTTCTCACCGACCGAAGCTGCGGCCGGCGACCTCGTCGTCGTGATCAACGACAAGGCGGCGCAGGAGCTGATCCCGGGGGTCGACGCGCTGGGCAAGACGATCCGGCTCTTCGGATTGCCGTTCACGGTGGTGGGCATCTACCAGGATCCCTCCGGGCTCTTCAGCAACGACCCCGGACCCAAGTTCGTGGTGCCGCATCCGACCTTCGTGCGCACGGCCGACTTCGATCGCGGCTGGATGAACGTGATCGTCTTTCCGGCCGACAGCGTGACCCAGGCGGTAGCGATGGACGAGGTCACCGCGGCACTCCGGGTGCGCCGCGGACTGCGGCCGGAGCAGGACAACAACTTCGACCTGGTCGCCGGCGAGAAATTCCTGGAGAGCTTCAACAGCATGACGCAGGGATTCTTCCTGGTGATGCTGGCGCTGTCGAGCGTGGGCCTCATGGTGGGCGGCGTGGGCGTGATCGCAATCATGATGATCTCGGTGACCGAGCGCACCCGGGAGATCGGCGTTCGCAAGGCGCTGGGCGCCACCCGCGGCGAGATCCTCTTCCAGTTCCTGGTCGAGGCGGCGACGCTGACGCTGATCGGCGGGGCCTGCGGCCTCCTGGCGGGGGCCGCGATCGCGTATGCGGTGCACCACCTCACGTCGATCCCCGCCGCGATCCCGCTCTGGTCGGTCGCGGCGGCCCTGATCGCCTCCGCGGTCACGGGAGTGTTCTTCGGACTCTATCCGGCGAACCGGGCGGCGGGACTCGATCCGGTAGAAGCGCTGCGATACGAGTAGCCGACGAGCAGAGAGAGGATAGAGGATAGAGGATAGAGGATAGAGGAGAGAAGAGAAGCCCTCGGCCGCGGGCCGAACCACAGCCCCGCGGTCTTCTATCTTCTCTCTTCTATCTTCTATCTTTTCCGGCAATGCCCTATCGCGAAGCGCTGTGGCTCGCTCTCGCCACCATCCGTGGCGCCAAGCTTCGCTCCTTCTTCACGCTGCTCGGCATCATCGTCTCGGTCGCGTTCCTGGTTACCGTTGTCGCGATCATCCAGGGCATGAACCTGTACGTCAAGGTGAACCTCACCGACGCGATGATCGGCACCAACGCGTTCCAGGTCAGGCGCACGCCGATCTCGATCGGCCTGATCGATGACGAGGAGCTGCGCCGGCTCAACCTGCGGCCGATCGTCTCGCAGGCGGACGGCGATGCCGTGGCGCGGGCGCTCCCCGACGCCGAGGCGGTCGCCATGCAATCCGGCTGGCCGCCGCAGGTCGCCACGGTCGTGTACAAGAACAACTCGCTCGGGAATGTGTCGGTCTTCGGCGTGACGCCGCCGTATCAGATCGTGCAGGACTACACCTTTGCCGCCGGACAGCCGCTCGCCGATCCCGACGTGCGGGACCGGCGCCAGGTGGTGGTCGTCGGCTACGACATCGCCGACAAGCTGTTCGCGTCGCCCGAGACGGCAGTGGGGTCGAAGATCCGGATCAGCGGCGCGGAGTTCACGATCAAGGGCGTGATCGCCAGCAAGGGGAAAACGCTGGGGCAGTCGTTCGACGCCTTCGTGCTGATGCCGTTCAGCACCTTCGAGGCGATCTACGGCCGGCGGCGCACCACCGTGGTCTCGGTGAAGATGCGCAGCGCCAGCCAGATTGCCGGCGCCATGGACCGCGCCGAGGAAGCGATGCGCGTCGCGCACCAGTTGCGCCCCGAGCAACCCGATGATTTCACGGTCGACAAGGCCGACGCCCTGGTGGCGTTCTGGAAGCAGCTCACCGCCCTGCTCTTCGCGGTGATTCCGGCGGTGGTCGGCATCGGGGTGGTTGTGGGCGGGATCGTCATCATGAACATCATGTTGATGTCGGTGAGCGAACGGACCCGGGAGATCGGGATCCGCAAAGCGATCGGTGCCAATCAGCGCGACATCCGCCGCCAGTTCCTGGTGGAGACGGTGATTCTCAGCTCGCTGGGCGGGTTGCTCGGCGTGGCGGCTGGCTGGACGCTGGCCCGGATCGTCGACGCGATCTCGCCGCTTCCGGCCCATGTGACGCTCTGGTCGGTCGGTGTGGCGCTGGCCCTTGGGGCCGGCACCGGCATCGTCTTCGGCGTCTACCCGGCCGCCCGCGCGGCGC
>JBOHRZ010000027.1:0-14320 GCA_050732975.1 Gemmatimonadales bacterium | reverse complement strand
CCTGCAGCTTGCCGAACGCCATCACCGACCCGGTCACGGTCAGGGCGCCGAGCAGCGTCTCGAAGCCCAGCGCGACCATGGTGCCATGGCTGATGCCGGTACCAAAGCCGTGGACCACGAATTCGTTGACGCCCACCAGCGTGGCCGCCAGCGCCCCGAAGGCATGCGAGATGGCGATCTGCTGCGGCATCGCCGTCATGGGGACCTTGGTACCCATCGGGATGCCGATCACGGTGCCGACGATGAGCCCGACGATGATCCACGAGTAGGTGACGATCTGCTGCTGAACCAGGGTGCCGACGATGGCGAGCAGCA
The DNA here is from genome assembly GCA_050732975.1 of Gemmatimonadales bacterium. GTDB lineage: Bacteria > Gemmatimonadota > Gemmatimonadetes > Gemmatimonadales > GWC2-71-9 > Palsa-1233. The sequence goes on along the minus strand of JBOHRZ010000027.1, from coordinate 14,005 downwards.
TGCCGACCGCGGCCTGATTCATGCCGCGCCGCGCCCGATCCGGATGCGACAGCGAGCGGAGGCCGAGGATGAAGAAGATCGACGCGGCGAGATAGGTCGCCTGCGTCAACAGGTCGCGAAGATTCACTTCGGACCGGCCGCCGGCGCGGGCGGGGCCTCGGGCTTGCGGCGGAACATCTTGAGCATCCGGTCGGTGATGCTGAATCCGCCGACGACGTTGACCATGGCACATGCCACCGCGATGCATCCCAGAATGTTGCTGACCCGGTGCTCGCCCGATCCGGCCGCAACCAGCGATCCGACCAGCGAGATCCCGGAGATGGCGTTGGTGGCCGACATCAGCGGCGTGTGCAGCAGCGGCGGCACGCGGATGATGACCTGGTAGCCGAGAAACGCCGCCAGGACGAAGACGTAGATCTGGATCACCGCCATGGCGGTCATGCGGACTCCTTCGCCCCGGCCGGTTGGGCACCGCCGGGCTCTGCCGTGACGCGCATGGCGCCAATGATGTCGTCGGCCGGGTCGACGACCAGCTTGCCGTCCTTGCGCAGGTATTCGAGCAGCGTCAGGACGTTGCGCGAAAACATCTGCGACGCATGCACCGGCACGGTGCCGGGCAGGTTGAGCGGTCCGATCACCGTCACGCCGCCGTGTTCAACAGTCTCGCCCGGGCGCGTCAGTTCGCAATTGCCGCCGGTTTCGGCGGCGACGTCGACGATCACCGAACCGGGCTTCATCTGCTCGACCATTGCGGCGGTGATCAGCCGGGGAGCCGGCTTGCCGGGAATCGCCGCGGTGGAAATGACCAGGTCGGTCTGACCAATCGCGCCGGCGATTGCCGCCAGCACCCGTTGCTGCTGATCCTGGGCGAGTTCGGTGGCATAGCCGCCGGCCCCCGCCGCCGTCGCGGCGATCGCTTCGGGCGCCAGGAATTTCGCGCCCAGCGACAGGACATCCTCGGCGGCTGCGGGACGGACGTCGAAGCCGGTCACCACGGCCCCGAGGCGCCGTGCCGTGGCGATCGCCTGGAGCCCTGCGACCCCGGCGCCGAGAATGAGTGCCTTCGCCGGTGCGATCGATCCTGCCGCCGTGGTCAGCATCGGCAGGAATCGCGACAGCGCGCCGGCACCGACCAGCACCGCCTTGTACCCGGCCACGGTAGCCTGCGACGAGAGAACGTCCATCGATTGTGCGCGTGTGGTCCGCGGCACCCGCTCGAGAGCCAGCAGGGTGACTCCGCGCGCGTCGAACGCGGCCGGCGCCGCGGATGGACCGCGACCGATCAGAGCGACCACGACGGCGCCGCGAGCGATTGTGGCGAGTTCGCCGTCGGTCGGACGGAGCACCTTGCAGACGATCTCTGCGCTTCCGGCGGCAGCCGCGTCGCCCAGTATGGCGCCCACGCGCTGGTACGCGGCATCGTCGAACCACGCCGACGCCCCGGCGCCGCGTTCAATCGTGACGCGGTCACCCGCCTTGATCAGGCGCGCCGCGCTGTCCGGGGTCAACGCCACCCGTCGCTCCCGCGCTGCGGACTCCTTGAGAACGCCCACATGCATCGTGACGGTGACTCCGCGTGATTGGCGTCGTTGCGGGTGCGAACCTACACAGCCCGGAGTGGACTTTCAACGGACCAACGGGCGTAATTCCTTTCCTTATAGCTCGTTTCATTCACGCTTCACGCTCGGAGCTTCGGTGTCGCATTCGGGGACGCAGCAGCGCGCGGTGGCATATGCTCCGGGATCCGTGGGCAACGTCGGCCCCGGCCTCGACATTCTCGGGCTCGCGGTCGAGGGCGCCGGCGACGAAGTATCGCTCAATCAGTGCGATGGCGACGCCCTGATCATCGTCGATCCCGGACACCCGGCGCTTCCGCGCGAGCCGAACCGGCACGCTTCCGCCATTGCCGCAGCATCGGTGTTCGCACGGGCCGGATATTACGGTGGCATCGAGTTGCGGCTCCGGAAGGGATTGCCACTCGCCGGCGGCCTGGGCGGCAGTGCCGCTTCCGCGGTCGCCGGGGCCGTGGCGGCCAACGCCCTGTGCGGCGCCGGTCTCGACGCAGCCGCATTGCTCGAATGTGCGCTCGAAGCCGAGTCCACGGTTGCTGGCCGGCACGCCGACAACCTCGCCGCGTCGTTGCATGGCGGACTGGTCCTGGTACGATCGCTGGATCCGATCGACGTGGTGGCGCTGCCGGTCCCCGCGAACCTGCTGGTGGTGCTGGTCCATCCCGAGCAGCAGCTCCGCACCCGCGATGCACGCGCGGTGCTGCCGGAATCGCTGCCGCGCGACGTGGCCCTTGCCCAGGCCGCCAACGTGGCGGCGATGGTCGCCGGAGCATGCCGGGACGACCTCGCCTTGCTGGGGCGCGCCTGCGAGGATCGCATTGCCGAGCCGGCGCGCCGCTCGCTGCTCCCGGGATTCGTCGCAGCGCAGCGAGCGGCACGGGATGCGAACGCGCTGGCGTGCTCGATCAGCGGTGCTGGTCCGACCGCGTTTGCCCTGGTCGGCGACGCGGCGATCGGCCGGCGCGTCGTGGACGCGATGACCGCGGCCTATGCCGCAGCCGGCGTGATCGCAACCGGACGCGTCGCGGCCGTCGACCGCGAGGGGGCGCGTCTCCGGTGACGTCGCCGCCGTCGACATGGCAGTCTTGCGACGAGTGCGGGCACCAGCTCGACGAACTGGATGCGGCGGACCGCTGCCCTCGCTGCGGCGGACTCCTCGCCGTCGTGCACCGCGTCCAGTGCGACGGGCTCCGCGCCCGTCTCGACGCGGACCGCTCGCCGTCTGGTGTCTGGCGATTCGCTGAGCTGATCCTGCCGGGCGGCGCCGCGGACGCGGTGTCGTACCCGGAGGGTGACACGCCGCTGCTCGATCGTGACGCGCTTCGGAGGTGGACGGGGCTCGACAACCTGTTCATCAAGCACGACGGCCTCAATCCCACCGGTTCGTTCAAGGATCGCGGCATGACCGTGGCGATCACGCAAGCGAAACGGATCGGCGCCCGCGCCGTTGCCTGCGCATCGACCGGCAACACGTCGGCGTCGCTGGCGGCGTACGCAGCGCAGGCGGGATTGCCGGCGCTGGCGTTCATGCCCGAGGGCCAGGTTGCCGCCGGAAAACTGGCGCAGACGCTCGCCTACGGCGCGCACACGCTCCTCGTCGCCGGCGACTTCGACGCCTGCCTGGCACTGATGCAACAGGCGCGCGGCGCATTGGGTGTCTACCTCGTCAATTCGATCAACCCGTTCCGGCTGGAGGGGCAGAAGTCCGCCGTGTTCGAGATCCTGGCGCAGTTCGGCTGGCTCCCGCCCGACTGGATCGTGCTCCCCGCCGGCAACCTCGGTAATACCGCGGCATTCGGCAAAGCGATCGACGAGGCCGTGGAACTGGGGCTGATCGCGCGCCGGCCGCGGCTGGTTTCGGTGCAGGCGGCAGGGGCCGCGCCGTTTGCCGCCGCGTTCGCGCGCGGCTTCGACCGGCTCGACAACGTGGTACCGGAAACGGTGGCCACCGCAATTCGCATCGGCGCTCCGGCTTCGTACCGCCGGGCGGTCCACGCCATACAGGCCACCGACGGGATCGTCATGACGGCAACCGACGCCGAGATTCTTGAGGCGAAGATCCGAGTCGATCGTGCCGGCGTCGGCTGTGAACCGGCAAGCGCGGCGGCGGTGGCCGGCGCCCGCAAGTTGCGCCTGGAGGGCGTGATCCGGCCCGGCGATAGCGTGGTCTGCGTCCTGACCGGCCATCTGCTCAAGGATCCCGGCATCGTCCAGCAAATCCACGGATCACCGTCACTGGCGCCGGAGTTCGCCAACGTTCCCTTGCGGGTCCGCAACGATCTGGACGACGTTCGACGGGTGCTGGCGGGATTTCTGCCCTAGCGCCATCCCGGCAGCCAACCAGCCCGGCGGCCTGCTCACCGGTCCGATTCCAGCCAGTTGCGCTCCACATGGAACCCGGAGCCCGCTCCAGTCGCCGAATGCCCGGCCCGGATGATTGAATCCGATTCGCGGGTGATGGCCGGTCCTATCCTCCGCCCGGAACCGGCCCCCGTCCCGAGGCCGCTGGCGCTTCCCGACCGCGTTCGCTGATCGGCCAGCAGTGCCGGGATCTCCGGCGACCGTCCCTTCGCGGAGCGATCAACATGACACGAAACAGAACGATGCTGCGATTCCTGATGGTCGGAGCGGCGTTGGTCATCGCCGCACCGGCCGCGGCCCAGGTTACCCCGCCTTGTTGTTCGATCACCGCCATTCAGACCGTGACAGGGGTCGTGAGCGCGAAGGTCAAGGCCACCGGCGACACGTTCGCCTTCAAGGTCACCAACCGCCGCACGCTGACGGCGCTCAAGGTCGGCCAATCGGTGTACGCCAACTTCACAACCCACCAAGTATCGATCGACGGACGCTCCGCCTGCTGCACGGTCACCAGTGGTCCGGCGGCGCCGCGCGCCGCCACAGCGACAGCGCCCGCGCCGCCGCCGCCTCCAAGGGGGCAACCGCCGGCGAATCCAGCGGCGGGTGCGACCACCGGGACCAGGAGCGTCGCCAGCGGCGCCGCGGCGGCGATCTCGCTGCTGCCGCCGTCGATCACCTACGGGACACCACAGCAGCCATCGCATGCCGCGCTGGCAGCCGCCGCCACGGTGAATCTGTTGCCGCGATACGAAACACGAACGATCGCCGCGAACGTCAACGGGCATATGGTCAGCAACACCATTCTCCATGTGCGCGGGCTGGACGGGATCGAGCAGGCGCCGGGTCTGCCGGAAGGAGCTCGCCGGCTCCTCAAGATGCATGTTCGCACCCTGGCACCGGGTGAATCCGACCAGTACATCATCAACGTCGAACTGGCCAACAAGTGGTTCAGCACCCATCCTCCTGTGCCGGACGACATTCAGCCGGTCGCCGAGGACCACAACACCCACAGCGGCTGTCACAGCTTCAGTTGGCACTGTGCCCAGGAGTCGGCGGCGCACGCCGCCGATCAGGCGCAGCATCTCATCGACCAGTCCCGCGACGCCTGGAACCATGCCAGCGACGAGTTGGCCGGCGTCTGGAATACCGTGCAATCATGCTTCGCGGATGCGACGCTTCCCCTCCCCGATGTCCCGGTGAAGTTCAGCGCGAATCCCGGCATGAGCGTCACGCTGTCGCAATCGTCGTCAGGCAGTTCCAATGGCTTGAGCACGTCCTCGAGCGTGCAGGGAACGCTGAGCTTGAGCTTTCCGATGCAGAGCGACGTTACCGCCGAACTCGATCTCTTCTACATCCCGTGCCTGCCGTTCGTGGTGCGCCCGAAGCAGATCAGCAACAGCGGCACCCTGACGCTGGGTGAAGAACTGAGCGGCAAGGCCACGGCCGCGGGCGCGTTCAGCAAGACGTTCACCATTCCGCCAACCGGCGGCCCGCGGATCCCGATCGAGGTCATCCCCATCGTCATCGCCGGCGTGCCGGTGGCCGAGATGGACGTCAGCGCTTACATCGAAGGCAACGTGCGGGTGAGCGCCACCGGGCAGGTCGATGCGCAGTTCGACGTGAAGAATCCCCACCGTGGAAGTTTCGCCTTCGCGTGCAGCGGGCACGGCTGCAGCGGTACCTCGCACGGCATCCCGGATCCCACGACTGCGACCGAGAGCGCCGACATCAAGGGCACGCTCACCATTCAACCCGACATCTTCACGGCGCTGCAACTCGACTTCGATTTCGACGCCCTGAGCGCTCGCGCGGGGCTGGAGCCGTACCTGGTGGCGCAGGCCGCGGGGTGCGCGGGAGCCAACGCGGCACAATCGAGCAACGGGACGTCCAGCAGCAGTGAAAATCACGTCCTGGCTGCCGATCTGGACTGGGGCGTCGACCTGCGCGCCGAAGCGTTGGTGGCGAACAAGATCGTCGGCAGCAGTTATCGTCAGCCAGTGACCGCCCAGAAGCACCTCTGGTGGCACGACCTGGCGCCGGGCGGATCGACGGCGCTCGATGCCCTGGTCGTCGCGCCGGCAACGGCGGCGGCGGCACACAAGGAGGCGACCTACAAGGTGCGGATGCCGTCGTGCTATCCGTACACGACGCCGGTGACGTATCATGTGACGTGGACCGGCAACGCGACGCCGGCGGCCAACACGGCGTGCCACTGGCAGAGCACTGGCGGGACCTGCACGTTCGATCCTGGCAAGGACCTGCTGATCGGGATGACCTGGCCGGCCGGCGGCAGCTATTCGCTCTCGGTGCAGGCGATCGGAGACCGCCACGACAACATGACCCGGGTCTTCGCCCCGGCGCCGCGGGCGACGTCGGTGAATGTGGCCGTCAGCCCCTAGCGCACCGCAGCTCAGTCACCCGGGTGATAGCTCCGCTCGGTGTGCCCCTTGAGCTCGTCGGGATAGTAGTAGACCGGCCGGAGGCTGCCGCTCACGTAGCGCGGCGCCTCATCGTCGAAGTGCTTCGAGTCCGGGTGGCCGCTCTCGCCGCCGGCGGTGATGGCCCGGGCGCGGACCCGTGGACCGAACTCGACGACCGCAACGAAACTGTTACCGCTGGTGCCGTACCACTTTTTCGTGTTGGGGTATGCCCGTGCGCCGAACGACGCCAGCGAACCCCACTCCGAGGACGTAAACGGCACCGGAATGCTCGGCTTGCTGTCGTCAAAATGGGATCTGATGCTGTCGTCGAGTCGCTGAAAGCGGTTGATGTCTCCCCACGGCGTCTTCCAGCTGCCGAAATCCTCGGTCAGCTTGTCCGACGCGGCCTTGAGCGACTGCAGCAGCGGCTTCGGCGCGGCGTCGCCATCGGCGATGAAGGTGATCGCCGACTTTCCTGCCGCGCGGGCGTCGCGCCCCACGCGGCGCAGCACATCGCTTCCCCAGAATACCGCCAGCGAGGTCGGCACCGATGGCGCACCCCAGCGAAAATCCCAGTGGCGGAGCACCGCAATCTGATCGGCCACCGACGCCTGGAGCGGATCGGATGACGGCGTAGCGTCGTACGCCTTGAGCAGGGCCGGGATCATCCGCGCGAACGCCGGCAGGTAGCTGTCGAAAGCCGCGGCGGTGAGCGAGGTCATGGTGAAATCCTTGGGCCCGGGCAGCACCCGTAACGCATGGTAGCCGCGCATCGATTCCTCGGTGCCGGTCTCGACGTAGATCGGAAAGTCAGCGCGCTTCGGGCTCGCCGACCCCGATACGGACCACGGCCAGTTGTTCGAGTTGTAGATGAAGCCGGTTGACGGGTTGAGCACGCCCGGCGTCTCGTCGATGGACAGCACGCCGTGATACGCCGTCGCCGGATTACTGCCGTCGACCGGCCGGGTCCAGTCGAACGACGTGTCCCGCTTCGGGATGTAATTCGAGTGGAAGTAGGCAATATTCCCTTCGGCGTCGGCAAAGATGGTGTTGTTCGACGAATTGGTATGCAGATTCATGATCTTGCGGAACGCGGCGTAGTCCCTGGCCTTGGTGCGGCTGTAGGACTGGATCAGCGCGTCGATGTGGTTCTGCATCAGCGCCTCGCTGACCCATTGGTCGCCGACCTTGCCCACCACCGGCCGGTTCTGGATGTAGTACACGGTAAAGGTCCGGTGCGCCATGCCGGTGTCGGTGCGGAACGCCAGTGTCACGCTCGTGCTCACCACTGGCAGCTCCTGGTCACCGAAGCGGTAGTAGTACTTCCCGTCTTTCCGGGTCACGGTCTCGAGGAATTGGTCGATATTGTCGACGCCGCTGGAGGTATGCATCCACCCGGCAGTGGCATTGAATCCCTGATAGATGAAGAACTGTCCCCAGGTCACCGCACCGTAGGCGTCGAGCCCCTCGTCGCTGGTCATCTGCAGTTCGGAGCGGAAATAGAACGAGGTGTGCGGGTTGATCCACAACAGCGCATGGTGATCGGCAGTGTTCGACGGCGCGATGGCGAAACCATTCGATCCCGACGGCTCCGGCGGCGGCGCCAGTCGGTCATCCGGCCCATCGCCGCCGCGCCCGCCCCCCGGCCCCCGGCCGCGTCCCGCCGGCAGTGGCACGCCGCCGTAGAATGACGCCAGCTGGCCGACGTTGATGCGCTCGATGTCTCCGCCAATGCTCCCTTCGGTGAACGACAGCGCCATCCATGGTTCGAAATGGGCAATGACCTTCGGCTTTACCTCGGGATGCCTGTAGAGATAGAAGTTGAGGCCGTCGGCGAAGCCGTCCATCAGTTGCTGCAGCCACGCCGGGCTGCGGGCGTACTCGGCCTTGAGCGAATCGGGGTCGATGTACAGCCGCTGGCGCAGGTCCTGGTAGAGCGCCGGTTCACCCTGGTATTCGGCATTCCGGCCGAGCGACGTGATGTAATTGGTCTCGACGCGGTTGAAGTCGTCTTCGGCCTGGGCGTATTCCATACCGAAGACGGCGTCGGCGTCGGTCCTGCCGTGGACGTGGGCAATGCCCCAGTCGTCGCGCGTGATGGTGACTCCGGCGGCTTCGCGCTGCCAGCGGGCCAGGTCCGTCGACTGCGCGGTCAGGGGCGCGGCGCAACACGCCGCCAGGGCGAGCGTCAGGACATTGTTCACGGTCAGTCTCCGGTGAGTCCCAGCTTCTTGCGAACGAACGGCCGCACGAAGGCGGCCGGTGGATTGTGGGCGGTCGCCATATCATACGCCTGGTGGTACAACGCGTCGGCATCGGCGTTCCGTCCCGCGCGCTCCAGGGTCATGGCCAGCAGGCAATGCATGAATGGATCGCGCTGGTTGCCCTGCATGCCGATCGCTTTCGTGAGATCGGCTTCGGCGGTCTTGAGATCGCCGGTGTAGAGTGCGACATAGCCGGTAAGGTAGGGAAGGAAACGTTCCTGCTGCGATGCCACCGCCGTATCACGCGCCAGGGCCTTCCTGGCCGCGGCGATCTGCTGCATCGCCGCATCGTGCTCCCCGCGCCGGGCCGCCAGCCGTCCGAGAGCATGCGCCAGCCGGAAATCCCAGAGACTCAGCGGGTGCGTCTTCGGTGCCGGTTCGAGGATGCCGCGCGCGTAGCCTTCGCGATACAACCGTTCCGACGTGGCCAGGTCGCCGGCGTCGATGCAGACCCGCGCCGCCTCGTCGGCCATTTCCCCTTCCTGATAGAAGGCATTCTGCGGCTCGGCCTGCTCGCGGGTACGCCAGTAGTCGATGACCTGGTTCTCGTATTGGACGGTGTTGGCGCAGTCGCCGTCGAAGGCGTACGACATTGCCATGGCGCGGCGGGCGTTGGCTCTGGCCGCCGGATCGGTGGTGGTATCGATGACCACAGCCAGGATCGACCGGGCCTGCGTAGTCTTGCCGGCCAGGTCAAACTGCGCGGCCTGACCCAGCGGGCCCGACTGGCCGCCTCGACCCCCGGCCCCGCCGCCCTGGGCATCGAGCAATCCGGTGCCAAGGACCACCATTGCGAGTGTGCACGCTGCGATCGCGACGGTACGGAAGCGCGCTGAATACATCATGGCATGCCTCCCGCGGGAGATCCCGCTCGAACGGATGACAAGAAGCTAATGTCCCGGCCGGGTGCCGTCGGCGGGTGTTGACGCCGGGGCGTTCCGGATCGTATTGTCGTTCGGGGGTTCCCGCCATTACCCGCAGAGTCAACGCCATTTTCGCCGGAGGACCGATGTCGTCGCGCCGCCACTTCGTGCGCTCGCTGGTCGGTGCCAGCGCCGTATTGCCGATGTTCCGTCCCACCGCCATCCGTCGGGTACTGCGCGCCAACGACCGCTACGGCGCCGCCAATCCCACCCGCCAGGCCGACGACGAAGCCTACTGGACCGAGATCGAGCGGGCATTCGACACCGACCGGACCTTGATCAACCTCAACAATGGCGGCGTCTGCCCCACGCCGACGCACGTCCTGGAGCAGATGATCCGCGACCTCCGCTTCAGCAACGAATCGCCGGCGAATCACATGTGGGCGGTGCTGGAGCCGAGGATCGAGAGCGTTCGCCGCGACCTGGCCCACGACTTCGGCTGCGACCCCGAAGAGATGGCGGTCACCCGCAACACCTCCGAGTCGCTGGAGATCCTGATCCAGGGCGTGGACCTGCAACCCGGCGACGAGATCCTGACCACGACGCAGAATTATCCCCGGATGCTCACCAGCTGGGATCAGCGGATGCGCCGCTACGGCATCGTGGTCAGGAGGCTGGTCTGGCCGGCGCCGCCGCCGTCACAGCAATTCCTGGTCGACATGTTCCGCCACGCGATCACGCCGAAGACGAAGGTGATCGAGATCACCCACATCACCAATCTCACCGGGCAGATCTTTCCGGTGCGCGACATCGTGACCATGGCGCGCGAGCACGGCATCAAGGTGTTCGTCGACGGCGCCCACGCCTATGCGCATTTCCCGTTCACCCGGGACGAGATTGATGCCGACTACTACGGCACCTCACTCCACAAGTGGCTGCTGGCGCCGATCGGCACCGGATTTCTCTATGTCCGGAGAGCCGGGATCGACGGCATCTGGCCACTGATGGCGGCAGGCGCCGACCAGAACGCGAACATCCGCAAGTTCGAGGAGATCGGCACCCATCCCGCCGCCAACCACAACGCCATCTCGGCCGCGGTAGCGTTTCACCGCGGTATCGGGTCGGAGCGCAAGATCGCGCGCCTTCGCTACCTGCGGGATCGCTGGGCGAAGCGGCTGCTGGCGGAGAGCGACCGGGTCCGCATTCCGACCCAGATCGACACGCCGTATTCGGGGGCAATCTGTCTGGTGATGATCGACGGTCTCGACCCCGGCCAACTTGCCGGCTGGCTGCTCGACCGGAAGGGCATCGTCACCACGCCGATCGGCAACGCCGAGTTCACCGGGCTCCGGGTGACGCCGAACGTGTACACGACACCCGACGAGATCGACACGTTCGGCGATGCGATGGTCGAGGCGATCCGGAAGGGGATCGGGTGAGGCGGCCGACCGCTACGGCCCCGGATGGATCACGAGCCCAGCGGGCGACCCGGAACTGCTGATACAGGCGCTGCGCCGCCCGGCGATCAGCGGCCGAGAATGATCAGCCGCCCGCCGTCGGTGGCGACGATGAGCAGATTGCAGACCAGATACAGCAATTCGTAGTACCAACCGTCGTTCTGGCGGCCCCAGAACCCGGTCCGCCACGTGAAGATCTTCTTGACGACGGCGCCGCACATGATGGCCGCCAGCGCCAGTGCGCCGAACTCGGCGAAAATGCCGAACACCACCGAGGCGGCACCGAGCAGCTCGACGGCGCCAAGGGCCCAGGTGAAGGCGGGCGGCATGCCGATGCTGCGCGCCCGTGCCTCGGTCTTGCTGACGTGCTGCCATCCGCTGGCGGCGAACAGCACGCCGATCAGCAGGCGCAGCACAAGGAGGGATCCGTCGAGCAGCCAGTCCGTCGCGGGTCTCATGCCGAAGTCGTCGCCGCAAGTCGCATCACAGGGCTGAGACGCTTCCGGGCGGCGACCGCGCACGGCGGAGTGCGGTTACGTCGGCGCCAGGTATCGCCGGAACCAGGCGATGGTCAGCGCAACGACGGTATCCATCGCGCCCGGTTCGGGAAAGAGGTGGGTGGCCCCGGGAACGATTTCGATCCTGGTCAGAGCCGGAATCTGTTCCGCGGCGGTGCGATTGAGCACCAGGACCTCGGGGTCGTTGCCGCCGACGATCATCAGGGTCGGCACCCGGACCAGACGAAGCGCGCCGCCGGCGAGATCGGGACGCCCGCCGCGCGACACCACCGCCGCGACGCGATCGCCGCGCTCGGCCGCGGTGATCAGCGCCGCCGCGGCGCCGGTGCTGGCGCCAAAGCAGCCGACCGGCAACCGCCCCACGTCGGGTTGGTCGCTCATGGCGTCGACAGCGCGGTTCAACCGCCCGGCCAAGCGGGATAGATCGAAGCGGAACGCGCGGGTGACCTCATCCTCGCGCACTTCGCCCGCCGTGAGCAGGTCGACGAGCAGTGTCGCAAACCCCGCCTGCCGCAGCGACGCCGCAACGCGGCGATTGCGCGGGCTGCGCCGGTCGCTGCCGCTGCCATGGGCGAAGACCACCAGCCCGGCAGCCCCGTCGGGGACGGCGAGATCTGCGTCGATCCGCCCGCCGTCGACCGGAAGTGCTATCGCGCGTTCCCGGATAGCTATGTTATCCATTGATATAGTCCCTCCCGGCCGGCTAGAGCGCGGATGGATACGTCTCGGGCGCCTCACCCGCGTAGCCGGCGCCGGCGCCGGTGCGGTCGAGGGGCTCGACCGCCCGGGTCCGGTCGTAGTGCAGCAAGGCATCGAACTGGGCTGGAAGACGAACATGGTAGTAATGGCTCTGCCGCTCCGTGGCCGGCCGATATACCACGCCGATCGCCCGCTGCAGCCGCGGATGCTCCAGCGCTTGCGCCAGGTCGCCGCGATCGAAGGTCAGCAGCAGATTGGGGCCGCCGGCATGATGCAACAGGGCTTCGTAGCTCTGTTCCAGCGCGGGTCGCACCGCCATCCGTTCGGCCGGCGCATCCCAGTCGGACGCCGCGGTCACCGTTCCGGTGTAGGTGCTGAAACCCAGGAGATACGCAGCGCTGCCGTACTGTTCGCGCACCAGCTGCCCGACATTGTGCTCGCCGGCGCGGGCTCGATCGGTCGCGCGGGCGTCGCCAAGATGGGAATTGTGCGCCCAGACGATCACCCGCGGCTGCGCGAATCGGCGGCGCAGGAAGGCGATCAACGCACCGAGGGTCTCCACCATGTGGCCGTCGCGCAGGTTCCATGAATCGACGTGCCCGGCGAACATCGCCCGGTAGTACCGCTCCGCGTTGGCGATCAGGCGGGCGTTCTGTTCGACGAAAAAGCCGTCGTCGGATCCGTTGCCCGGTTCGATGCCGGCGCGGCCCGCTGAGCGGCGCAGTTCGACCAGTTGGGCGATCGCTTCCGCTTCACAGCTCGGCGCCAGCCCCAGCGACGTCGCGTATCCGTAGGCCTGAAGGTCCTCCCCGAATCGATCGAAGCAGCTGTAGCGCGCCCGGGCTCGCGTCGCCGCGTCAGGATCGGCCGCGGCGAGATACCGCAGCACCGCGTCGATCGATGCATGCAGGCTGTACAGGTCGAGGCCGTAGAATCCCGCCCGCTGCGGCTCGGGGAGTGGATCGTTGAATCCCCGCAGCCATCCCACGAAGTCGAGCACGTCGGCGTTGCGCCACATCCAGCGTGGAAAGCGCTGAAAATCCTGCAGCGCCTCGCCGGCGTCGACGTCGGCACCCAGGCCACGGACGTACCGGTTGATCCGCCAGGCGTCCGGCCAGTCGGCTTCGACCGCGACGGCGTTGAAGCCGTGTTCCGCGATCAATCGCCTGGTGATCTCGGCGCGGACCCGGTAGAACTCGTGGGTGCCATGTGACGCTTCGCCGATCAGAACGAGGTGTGCTGCGCCCGCCGCGGCGACAACCGGGTCGAAATCGGAGCGATCGCCGCTGAGCTCTCGGGCCGCTCGCCGGACGGTCTCCACCGCGGGCTCGGCGGCCGTCATGCCGCTCCCTCGGCGCCCTGGCGGCCTCGTGCCGCGATCAGCAACTCCTGCACTTCGGCATCAGTTGTCTGCCGGAAGTCGTCGTACCAGGCTCCCACCCCGTGAAACGGCGACGGTGTGCCGAGGGTGATGACGTCGTCGGCGTCACGACGCATGGCAGCCGCTGCGTCCGTTGACGCCACGGGTGCCGCCACCACGATGCGCCGGGGATTCAATCGCCGCAGCCCCGCGACGGCCGCCGCCATCGTGGCGCCGGTAGCGAGACCGTCATCAACCAGCAGTACCTCGCGACCGGCGACCACCGGTGGCGCGACATCGCCGCGAAAGGCCCGTTCCCGCCGCGCCAGCTCCTCGCGTTCGGCGGCAGTGACGCGTTCGATCGCTTCGGGGCTCAACTCCAGCGACGCGACGATCTCGTCGTTGAGTACCCGCACGCCGCCGCTGGCGATGGCGCCCAGGGCCAGTTCTTCGTGGCCCGGAACGCCCAGCTTCCGCACGACGAACACATCAAGG
>JBOHRZ010000026.1:0-14535 GCA_050732975.1 Gemmatimonadales bacterium | reverse complement strand
CCATCGCACTCGGACTGCGGTATCTCGGCGTGCTGCTCATGGGTTCGCTGCTGATCATTCCCGCCGCGGCGGCAAAGCACCTCGCCGGAAGTCTCAACGCTATGCAGGCGATCTCGGTGGCCATTGCCGTCGGCGCCACGGTGCTCGGATCGATTGCCGCACCGCTGCTGCACATCGAAACCGGACCGGCCACCATCTTGATCGCCGCCCTCGCGTTTCTCGTGTCGCTGCCGCTCCGCCCGGCCGAGTGACCGCCCAGGACTCGCCGGCAGTCGCGGCCAATCGCCCACTCGGCATCTGGCTCGCGATCTGGGCCGCCATGCTGTTCGTGCTGATCCTGATCGGCGGGACCACGCGGCTCACCGAAAGCGGGCTGTCGATCACGGAGTGGAAGCCGGTGTCGGGTGTGATCCCGCCGCTCAACGCCGCCCAGTGGGACGAGGCCTTCAATCAGTACCGCGCCATCCCGCAATATCAGGCGGTCCACGCCGGCATGACGGTGCAGCAGTTCAAGGGGATCTACCTCTGGGAGTACGTCCACCGGCTCTGGGCGCGTCTGGTGGGCGTCGCATTCCTGGTGCCGCTGCTGATTTTCCTCGCCCGGGGCATGGTGCCGCGGGGCAAGCGCGGCCGCCTCTGGCTGCTGATCGTTCTTCTCGGTTTGCAGGGCGCACTCGGCTGGTTCATGGTGTCGAGCGGGTTGAGCGGCCGGATCGAGGTGAGCCAGTACCGGCTCGCCGCGCACCTGGCCGCCGCGCTGCTGATCTACGGCGCTACGGTATGGATCGCCGCCGATTTCCTCCGACCGATGGGTGGCACGCCGACGCCCGGCCTCCGTGCAGTAGCTGTACACCGTGGTGCCATGGCCCTGACCGCGCTGGCCGTCGTGACGGCGATCGCCGGGGCGTTCGTCGCCGGGCTCCGCGCCGGGAAGATCTTCAACACCTTCCCGCTCATGGGCGGGCGAGTCGTCCCGCCCGGGTACGGGGCGATGTCACCGTGGATCCGGAATCCCTTCGACAATCCGGCTGCTGCGCAATTCGATCACCGGGTGCTGGCGCTCACCACCGGTGCCGCGATTCTGCTCTGGTGGGGCCTGGTGCGCCGGCGCATCGCGGCGCGCATGGTCCGCCGGCTCGCGGACCTCTTCGCGCTCGCGGTGGTGCTGCAGATCACGCTCGGGATCTTCACGCTGCTGCACGCCGTCCCGATCCCGCTCGGCGTGGCACATCAGGCCGGCGCTGTGGTACTTATTACCATAGGCGTCCTGCTGATCCATACGACGAGAGAAGAGAGAAGATAGAGGAGAGAGGTGAAAACCCATGGAAGGATGATGCGGCGTCCTCCTCTCTCTTCTCTCTTCTATCTTCTATCTATCGTCGTCACTGATATCCACCGTCATCGGGAAAAACAGCGACGACCTGACCGTCGGATAGGGGCGCCGCCATCCTCTGGCATCGTGCCAGAGAATCCGGTTCAGGATCCCGGACGGCGCGGCGTCGGGCACGTCGAAGCGCATTTTCGCCGACGCCAGCGCGCCACTGCGTTGCGCGCCGTGGAGTGTTGATGGCCGCGGATTCACCTCGAAGATCGACTGCACCGGGACGATCGCGGTATAGGGCGCCAGATCGGGCTGCTCACGCGGGCCGATGAAGCTGGGCCCCAGGTCCTTCGCCACCAGATCGAAGATCGACAGCGCCGGCAGGCCGAGCATCAGCTCCATGCTGCGCAGCAACGACGGGTGATTGTAGAAGGTGGAGTCGACCGCGCCCCGACGGACATATGGCGAGATCGCCAGCGCCACGGTGCGGTGGCCATCGACGTGGTCGACGCCGTTCTGGGCGTCATCCTCGACGACGAAGATGGCCATGTCGTGCCAGAACGAAGAATGGGACAGGCCCTCGACGACCTTCCCGAGCGCGAGATCGTTGTCGGCGACGCACGCCTTCGGAGTACACCATCCGGCGCCGGTGCCCGCGGTGTGATCTTCGGGAAGCTGCAGGATCACCAGATTCGGCATGCTGTCCCGCTGACTCCATTGCTCCAGATAGCGCAGAAAGATCTTGGCCCGCACCACGTCAGGGATGTGCAGCGTCCAGGACGGAAAGTCGCGCACCAGGACGCTATCGAGCGTGGGGATGGGCGAGGTAGTGTGATACGCCGGCAACCCCGCCAGGCGGCCGGCCGGCCAGCCGTCGCGGAACGGGTCCAGCAACTGATGCCGGCCTTCCGCGCCGGTATCGCCGATTTCCGGCGCGAATTCGCCGAACACCGCGACACTCCGGCCGCGGCTCGCCGCGGCGTCCCAGATGAAGCCGCCGTTGGAATAGGCCAGCGCATCGCTGCCGTCGTACGGGTAGCTGCGCCCTTCGTACAGCGGCCAGAGGGTGTATTCGGTCTCGTTCGCCTGCGTGAGCCATTGATGGCCGTCGGCGGAGTTGGCACCGGACGCGAAGAAGCGATCGAGCGTGACGAACTGCTCGGCCAGCGCGTGGGTATTCGGCGTGACGTCGCGCCCGTACATCACCAGGGCGGTGTCGCCGTCACCGCGGCCGAGGTCGCCGAGCACCTGATCGTAGGTGCGGTTCTCGCGAATGATGTAGACGACATGGTGGATCAGCGACGGCTCGCCCGGCCGTTCGGGCATGGCTCGCGCCGCGACATCGCGCCGTGGAGGTTGCGCCGCGACGTGCGCCGTCGCCAGCGGCAGCCGGTTGTTCTGCGACACCGCGACGGTGTACGCGGCGAGCTGCGCCGGCGTCGGTACATCGATCACGTTGACCGCGCCGCGTACCGCGTGGACGTAGCGTCCGGTCTGCCCGCCGGTGCGCCCGGTACCGGACCCGACGCCCAGCAGGGTGCCAACGGCGAGGTGCCTCCCGTCGGCGCTGACATCCAGCGTGGTGGGATACCACGCCGTGGGAATCATCCCCAGCAAGCGCGCCTGCGACGGCCCTGCTCTCACGTCGAACACCGCGACGGCATTCACGCCGCCCAGTGCGACGAACAAGGTCGAGCCGTTCGGCGACAGCGCCAGCGCGGTCGGCGCCAGCCCCAGCGCATGGGTCGCGAATGGCGCCACGGCGATCGAACCAGCGAGCGAGTCGCCCCGGGTGTCGACCACCGACACCTCGTCGCTGTTGCCATCGGCCACGTACAGGCGCTGCCGCGGTTCGTCCCAGACGATCGCCGTCGGATGGCGGCCGGTCGTGATCCGGACGCGGGTTGCTCCGCTGACGAGGTCGATACGCACCACCGAACCCGGTTCGGCGATGCCGCGGGCGTCGATGCGGACCGGCTCCGCCCGGGCCTCACAGCATTGCCGGGCGGCGCGGTCCGCAGCCGTCGGCTGCCGGCCCGCCAGTTCGGTCACCCAGGCCTCCGTCCCGTCCGCGGCCACGACCGCTCCGACCGGCGCGACGCCCAGCGGGACGCTTTGGAGTAGCGCCCCGCTGCCGGCATCGACCACGGCGAGCTGGTCGTCGGCGACTAACGGCAGGACGGCGACGCGATGTCCGCTGGAGTTCGC
Source organism: Gemmatimonadales bacterium (assembly GCA_050732975.1). GTDB lineage: Bacteria > Gemmatimonadota > Gemmatimonadetes > Gemmatimonadales > GWC2-71-9 > Palsa-1233. Next base: position 11,006 of record JBOHRZ010000026.1, on the reverse strand, counting down.
CCTGGCAGCGACCGCCGGCGATCCGGCCATGTCGTGGCCCAGACCGCCCATCAGGTGAAGCGAATCCCCGGAGACGCGCAGCAGTTGCGCGATCGACCCGCTGCGAGCATCAATGCCTGCCGCGGTTGGAGTGCCGGCCGGGATGCGCCCCACCGACGACAGCAGTACCCCGCCATCCGGATCGAGCGCCAGACCATACACCCCGGCGCGGCCGCTGAACGACTTCGCCATCCGAACGCTGTTGCTCGCCCAGGCCATCCGGTACACGACGTTTGCAGCGGCGACCCAGATCTCATCGCCCGAGGTCGAGAAGCGCAGCCCGGTCACCCGACCCTCGAAGATAGACTGCATCCCCGCCGGGGTGATCCGCTGGTCGGTGGCGATCACGCCGGGATCGGGGACGGCGCGCTGGGGCACCGGCACCGCCTGCATCAGCAATGGAAGAATGATCATTCGACAACGGTACGCAGAAACCGGCGTCGGCGCCTCCCCGCCCCGGTCACGGCCCGATCACCGCCACGTCTTGCCCCGCGACGATTCTCGACGCACCATTGGGTTCATGCCGAAAAAATCCGTTCCCCGGCGGGAGTTCTTCAAGCGGTCCGCCACCGCCCTCGGCGCCGTCGGGGCTGCCGCATTGCCGCTGGCGCCAGCGCCAGGCGCATCGCCCTTCGGCTCCGGCGTCGAGCTGCCGCCACACGAGTACGACGGCACGTACGCCGGCCCGCGACTGAATCGCGTGGCGTTTCCGATGGGGGGGTTCGGTGCCGGCATGATCTGCCTGGAGGGGACCGGAGCGCTCTCCGAAGTGTCGATCCGCAATCGTCCCGATGTCTTCAACGAGCCGCCGATGTTCGCCGCGATCCATCTGGCCGGGGTGCGCGACGGTGCACGGGTGCTTGAGGCACCGGTGCCCGGCTGGAAGGTCTTCGGCGCACGCGGCTCGGCACAGGGGGACGGCGGCTCGACCTTCGGGTTGCCACGCTTTGCACAGGCCTCGTTCCGGGCGCGGTTCCCGTTCGGTCACGTCGCGCTGACCGACCCATCGCTGCCGATCGCCGTCGAAATCACCGGCTGGAGCCCGTTCATCCCGGGCGACGCTGACAGCGCGTCGCTGCCCGCGGCGGGCCTGGAATACCGGCTCACCAATCGCTCGCGCCGCGCGGTGCGCGCGGTCTTCTCGTTCAACAGCCGAAACTTCCTGCCGCTCGACGGCAACGATCATCGCGGTGTTCGAGCCGCAAAGGGCGGCTTCACGATCTGGTCCGCCGGTGCCAAGGGTGAACCCTGGCGCGAGGCCGCGCTGTCGGCGACCGTCGACGCCGCGGAGGTGAAGACCAACCTGGCGTGGTTCCGCGGCGGCTGGTGGGACCCGCTGACAATGGCGTGGAAGGACGTCGAAGCGGGATCGGTCATCGAACGTCCGGCAGTCACCGGAGGAGAACCATCCCCCGGCGGCACGCTGGCGGTGCCGTTCACCCTGGCGGCCGGCGCCAGCCGCACCATCCGTCTCCATCTGGCGTGGTACGTGCCCTACACCAATCTCCGCATCGGCACCGATCCACCGGGCGTAACGGCCCCGGAAGGCAACGATCAGTATTACCAGCCGTGGAACGGCGGGCGGTTCCACGACGTCGACGATCTCACCGCCTTCTGGCACGATCAATACAATGCGCTGCGCGCGCGCAGCGAAGCGTTCAGCAGCTGCTTCTACGACACCACGCTCCCGCCCGAAGTGGTCGAAGCGGTTTCGGCGAACCTCGGCATCCTCAAGTCGCCGACGGTGCTGCGGCAGGCCGACGGCCGCTTCTGGGCGTACGAAGGCTGCGCCGACGCCAACGGTTGCTGCTCCGGCAGTTGCACGCACGTCTGGAACTACGCGCAGGCGCTGGCGCACCTCTTCCCGGCGATGGAGCGGACCTTGCGCGAAACGGAGTTCGGACCGTCGCAGGACGAGCGCGGCCACCAGCAGTACCGCACCTCGCTGCCGATCCGCCCGCAGGTGCACGACGACTACGCGGCGGCGGATGGCCAGCTTGGCGGCATCATGAAGGTGCATCGCGAGTGGCGGATCAGCGGCGATACCGACTGGCTGCGCGCCATCTGGCCCAGGGTGCGTGCCTCGCTCGATTACTGCATCGCCACCTGGGATCCCGATCACAAGGGATGGACGGAGGAGCCGCACCACAACACGTACGACATCGAGTTCTGGGGCCCCGACGGGATGTGCACCTCGTTCTATCTCGGGGCCCTCAAGGCGGCGGCGCTGATGGGGCATGCGCTGGGCGACGATGTCGCGCTCTACGACGATCTCCTCGCCCGCGGCACCGCGCGCACCGACACGGAGCTGTTCGACGGCGAGTACTACGTGCAGCACGTGGAATGGAAGACGCTTCACGCCAGTCAGGCCGATCCGAAGACCGACCCGTTCGGCCTGAACGATTACTCGCCCGAAGCGCGCGCGTTGTTCGACAAGGAAGGGCCCAAGTACCAGTACGGCACCGGATGCCTCTCCGACGGCGTGATCGGCGCGTGGATGGCGCTTGCCTGCGGAGTCGGCCAGATCATGGATCCGGCGAAAGTGACCAGCCATCTGCTCGCGGTGCACCGCCACAACCTGATCCGCGATCTCTCGACCCATTCGAATCCCCAACGGCCCAGCTACGCACTCGGCAACGAAGGTGGGCTGCTGCTCTGTTCCTGGCCGAAGGGAGGGGCGCTGTCGCTGCCGTTCCCCTATTCCGACGAAGTCTGGACCGGCATCGAGTATCAGGTCGCGTCACACCTGATCATGATGGGCAAGGTCGTCGAGGGTCTGGCGATCGTGCGCATCTGCCGCGACCGCTACGATGGCCGGGTGCGCAATCCGTTCGACGAATACGAATGCGGGCACTGGTACGCACGGGCGATGTCGTCGTACGCACTGCTTCAGGCGCTCAGCGGCGCACGCTACGACGCGGTCGACGGCGTGCTGCACCTCGCCCCGCGGATCAAGGGAGATTTCCGCGCCTTCCTCGCCACCGGTACGGGCTACGGCACCGTCGGCGTGCGCGGTGGAAAGCCGTTCCTGGACGTGAAATCGGGTACGATTCCGGTGAAGGAGACGCGCTACTCCGCGGCGTAGCCGTCGCGGTGGGTCGGGACGGGCCGCCGCGGGCGGAATGCCTCAACCAGACCAAGCGAAACACTCCAGCCGATCTGTCCGGCCGCGGCACCGCGCACCACCGCGACGAGGTCCTCGGGAGCTGCCTCGGCCCGCAGATTGATCATCAGCTCGCCGGCGCGAACCGGCGCCGCGAGCGAGGCGCTGCGTTCGGGCTCGAGTCCATTCGCGACGAGATTGATAGCGCCCACCCCCGCGCCGGGCGGATCGATCGCGCCCAGCGTCATCTTGAGGTGAGCCACCGCCATGCCGCCGCGCTGCAGAGCGTCGTGCATCGATGCCGCGAAGGATTCGAGCAGGGCGTCGCCGTCGGCAGCAGCCGGCGCGGTGACCGCGGCGGTGGCGTTGAGCCATCCCAACCGCGCCTCGCCGTCGGCGTAGCGATCGTAATCGACGTCGACGACCGCGTTATCGGCCTGCTCGGTCATCAGGATCCGCCGGAACCAGTCATCGAGGCCGGCCCCGGTGCGCGCCGACACGATCGCGACTTCGGCCCGCGGCGCCTCGCGAGTAAGAGCCGCGAGGAGTTCGGAGCGCCGCCTCGCGTCAAGCGTGTCCGCCTTGTTAACGACGATCAGGTCGGCTTCCGCGAGCTGCCGCCGGAAGATGTACTCCACCGCCTCCGAGAACCGCTCGCCTTCGGCGAGGCCCAGCACACCGGCCGCCCGGTGGGGATCAACCAGCACACTCAGCGGCGCCACCGTGAACTGGTCGCGATGCAATCGGCGCAGCGGACGGGTGACGGTCGCCACAAGATCGGTGCAACTGCCGACGGCTTCAGCAACGATCACATCCGGCGGCAGCTCCCCGCGCATCCGTCCGGCGGCACCGACCAGATCGTCGAACCGGCAGCAGAAGCAGCCACCGGTGATCTCCTCGGTCGCGACGCCGCACCAGCGCAGCCACCGGGTGTCGACGAGGTCATGGCCCTGATCGTTGGTGATACACCCCGCCCGCAGGCCTTGATCGCCGAGCCATTGCGCCAGGGCGTGCATCGCGGTGCTCTTCCCGGCGCCGAGGAATCCGCCGAGGAGAATCAGGTGCGGTCGTGGTGTTCCGGACGGCATCGGCGTACAATATGACGGCGGCGCCGATTCGGCGCGCTGCGGTATTCCTCCATCGAGCTGAACCATGACCGCTGCATCGGCAGTGTCGAATCGCGACATCGTCCTCGTGGCCAGCGGCGACTCGCGACTCGCCGCAAATCAGGCATGCTGGCCCGCGCAGCAGGAGCTCGAGGCCGACGTTGCCGCGGCGTTCGGCCAGCTCGGCGCGAGCGTGGTCCGCGGCCATCCCGTCGATCCCGCCGAGGGTCACGGATTCATCACCAGCCAGGCCCACGGCATGGAGATCTTCCGTGCCATCGATCGCGACGCGCCGCTGATCGTGGCGGAATCGTGCTGGCAGTATACCAGCAACGTGCTCGCCGGCCTGACCCGCCATCGTGGACCGATCCTGACGCTCGCCAACTGGAGCGGCCGGTGGCCCGGACTGGTCGGACTGCTCAACCTCAACGGATCGCTCACGAAGGCGGGAATCCGTTACAGCACGATCTGGAGCGAGGCGTTCACCGACGACTTCGCGAAGCGGTCGATCGGCGGGTGGCTCCGCGAGGGCGTGATCGTGCACGACACTTCGCACGCCCGGCCGTGCAGTCCGGGGGCGGTCGGCGCGGCGGCCGCGGCGGATTGGGAGCGCGGCGCGGCGCTGGGCCGTGAACTCGTCGACCGGCAGGCGATCCTGGGCGTGTTCGACGAGGGCTGCATGGGGATGTACAACGCCATCGTCCCAGATGAATTCCTGCATCGTTCGGGACTGTTCAAGGAACGCCTCTCCCAGAGCGCGCTCTTTGCGGCGATGCAGCGAGTGGACGAGGCTGAAGCCCGGGCTCACTACGATTGGCTCCTCGGGCGTGGCATGCGCTTCAATCTCGGGCGCGACGAGGCCAGCGAACTGACCGAGCGGCAGGTCCTCGAAGGGCTGCGGATGTATCACGCCGCGGTCCAGCTCGCCAATGCGTTCGGATGCGCCGCGATCGGGATCCAGTACCAGCAGGGGCTGGCCGAGACGTGCGTCGCGTCGGATCTCGCGGAAGGTCTCCTCAACAACCCCGACCGCCCTCCGGTGCGGGGTCGCGACGGCACCGAATTTTTCGCCGGACGCGCCGTGCCGCATTTCAACGAGGTCGACGAGTGCGCCGGCATCGACGCCGTGATCACCGACCGGCTCTGGTCCGATCTCGGCATCGACCCGTCGAACACCCTGCACGACGTCCGCTGGGGCGCGCACGCGCGCGAACGCGGCGTCGACGAGTTCGTCTGGCTCTTCGAAATCTCCGGCGCCGCGCCGGCATCGCATTTCGTCGGCGGATATGCCGGCGCGACGGGCGAGCGCCAGCCTCCGATGTACTTCCCGAAGGGCGGATCGACATTGAAGGGCTTGAGCCGTCCGGGCGAGATCGTCTGGAGCCGGATCTACGCGACGCCGCAGGGACTGCAGATGGACATCGGCCGCGGCGGCGTAGTGCGCCTGAGCGACGACGAGACGGCACGCCGCTGGACGGCGACAACCCCGCAATGGCCGATCATGCATGCCGTACTTTACGGCGTCACACGCGACCAGTTGATGGCGAAGCACCAGGCGAATCACATCCATGTGGCCTACGCTCCCGACGCCGTCACGGCGCATCGCGCCCTGGTGCGCAAAGCGGCGATGGCGACGGCGATGGGCATCACCGTCAACCTCTGCGGCGACATCGATGACTCACTGGAGCGGCACCAACCGGCGCACCAGCGCTGAGATGAAGCCCGTTCTCGAGGCGCGGGGCATCGGCAAGAGTTTCGGCGCCGTGGCGGCGCTCTCCGGCGTCGACTTCGACCTGTTCCCGGGCGAAGTGCACGCCTTGATCGGCGAGAACGGCGCCGGCAAGTCCACGCTCAACCGGATCTTCTGCGGCGAGATCGTCGCATCCGAAGGCACCCTCCGGGTCGACAGTACGCCGCGACGATTCACCTCGCCCCGCCAGGCGCTCGCAGCGGGCATTGCCATGATTCCGCAGGAACTCCAACTGGTGTCGTCGCTCACCGTGGCCGAAAACGTCGCGCTGGGGCACGAGCCACGCCGCCCGACCGGAGGCGTTGACCGCACCGCGCTCCTTGCCGGCGCCCGCCGATGGCTCGACGCCATCGAGACCCGCTACATCGATGCGACGGCACCGCTGGCGTCGCTCGATCCTGCCAGCCGCCAACTGGTTGCGATCGCCCGCGCGCTGGCGCTCGACGCCCGCTGTCTCATCATGGACGAACCGACCGCGTCGCTCGGCGCGGCTGACGCCGCCCGACTCGAAGTCGTGATTCGCCGCCTCGTAGCGCAAGGTACCGGCGTGATCTATGTCTCGCACAAGCTCGATGAGGTCCGCCGTCTGGCCGATCGCGTCACCGTGCTCCGCGACGGCGTGCGCGTCGCGACTCGGCCGGCAGCCGACCTTTCCGAGGGCGAGATGGTGCGCCTCATGTGCGGGCGCGACATTCGCCGCGGCGCACTGCCTCCCGTTGCGCCGGGCGCGCCCGTCCTGCTCGAGGTCGACCGGCTCACGGTACGCGACGCGTCCCGCCCGGACGGTTATCGGCTGCGCGACATCTCGTTCATGGTGCGCCGCGGCGAGATCGTCGGACTCGCCGGCATGATCGGCGCCGGGCGGAGCGACCTGCTGCTCTCCCTGGTCGGCGCGCTGGACCTGCCTCACGAAGGCCGCGTCACTGTCGCGGGAATCGAAGGCGCGGTGCGCAATCCGGCCGCGGCACGCGACCGTGGTCTCCTGATGCTCCCCGAAGACCGCAAGGCCGCCGGCATTTTCCCCGATCTGCCCGTCGACACCAACCTGACCGTCGCGGCACTCGCCTCGCTCAGTCCCCGGGGATGGATCAACCGGGTGCGCGATCGCACGACGGCGCGCACGCTGGCCGCGGATTTCGGCGTCCGGGCCGCGAGCGGCGCCTTGCCGATTGCGGCGCTGAGCGGCGGCAATCAGCAGAAAGTTCTTCTCGCCCGCAGCATCCTTGCCGGCCCCAAGGTGCTGCTACTCGATGAGCCGACCCGGGGCATCGACCTCGCCGCCAAGGCGGAGATCTACGCCGAGCTCACCGCACTGGCCGCTGACGGGTTCGCGGTGCTGCTCTGCTCGTCCGAGCTGGCCGAAGTGCTGGCGCAGTGCCACCGGATCCTGGTGATGCGGGAGGGACGCCTCGTCGCCCAATTCGAGCGCGACGCCGCGACCGAGGAGAAGATCCTCGCCGCCGCCACCGGTCAGGCAACGGCCTCAGCGGGCGACGGCCAGCCGCAACCGCCCCCTGCACCCCCTGCGCACCCTGCGCCCCGTCGGGGCCGCCCGCGCCGTGCGTGGCTCGCCCGGTACGCCGGCGCCTTCGGGCTTTTGCTCGTGCTGCTGCTCGGCGTCGTCACTTCGCCGGTGCGCGGCGGCCGGCTGGTGTTCCTCGACCTCGGCAACCTCACCGACGTGCTGCGCCAGGTCTCGGAAAAGGGGATCCTCGCCGTCGGGATGACCGCCGTGGTGATCGCCGGCGGGATCGATCTCTCGGTCGGGTCGGTGCTCGCGTTTGGCGCCACGCTGAGCGCCCTGCTCTGGATGCGGGACGGCGTGGGCCTCGCCGCATCTATAGTATTGGTTACCATAGCGTGCGCCGGCTGGGGCCTGCTCAACGGCGTGGCGGTGGCGCGCTGGCGGTTGCCGGCGTTCATCGCCACCCTGGCGACCATGAGCGCCGCCCGGGGCGCGGCGCGCTATCTGAGCGGGGGTACCGCCATCCCGCTGGGGTTCGGCCCCGGGGGCGCCCCGCTGTCGGTGCGGGCGGTCGCGGCCCCGCTGGTGCCGTACCTGCCGATGCCGGCCCTGATCTTCGCCGCAACGGCCGTCGGCATGTACCTCTATCTGGCGCGGACGCGCAGTGGGCGCTATGTCTACGCAATCGGCGACAACGAAACCGCCGCCCGCCTGGCCGGGATCCGGGTCGGCTGGCACAAGGCCGCAGTGTACGTCATCGCCGCCGCGCTCGCCGGTCTTGCCGGGCTGGTGCACGCCGCCCAGCTCGAACAGGGCAATCCCAACGACGGCGTCGCGTACGAGCTCGATGCCATTGCCGCCGTGGTGATCGGCGGCACCCCGCTGAGCGGCGGCATCGGGACGGTGGGCGGCACGATCGTCGGTATCCTGATCATCGGAATCATCAACAATGTCATGGGGCTCAACAACGTCGATGCCAATCTCCAGCTCATTCTCAAGGGCGTCATCATCCTGGTCGCGGTCTGGCTCCAGCGCCGGCGCCCGGCGTCATAGCTTCGCCGGCGCCGCCGTTATCCTGGCGCTGCTCGGCAGCGGCTGCGGGCGCCACCAACAGGGGAAGTTCCTGATCGGCTTTTCGCAGGCCAACCTCGCCGAGCCGTGGCGGGTCGCCATGGATTCCCAGGTCGCCGCGCGGGCGAAAGACTTCCCCGACCTCCAGATCGTCTTCGCCGACGCCCAACAGGACAACGCCAAGCAGGTCGCCGACGTCGAGAATTTCCTGCAGCAGAAGGTCGATCTGCTCATCATCTCGCCCAACGAGGCGAAGCCGCTCACACCGGTGGTGCAGCGGGTCTTCGCGGCGGGCATTCCGGTGATCATCCTCGATCGCGAAATCGAGGGCAACACCTACACCACCTTCATCGGCGCTGACAATCGCGCCATCGGCAAGGCCGCCGGCGAGTTCGCCGACTCGATCCTTGGCGGCAAAGGCGACATCGTGGAGATCCGCGGCCTCCCCGGTTCGACGCCGGCCCAGTTGCGCAGCGAAGGGTTTCGCGAGGCGATCGCCGCCTCGCCCGGAATCCATATCGTGCACGATCCGGTGGCCAACTGGCTGCGCGAGGAAGCGATGACCCAGATGGAGGCCGCCCTCGAGGCGCATCCGCATATCGACCTGGTCTATGCGCACAACGATCCGATGGCGATCGGCGCCTGGCTCGCGGCGCGCGCCAAGGGCCGCGAGAACGAGATGAAGTTCATCGGCATCGACGGCCTGCCGGGACTCGACGGCGGCCAGCAGGCGGTTGCCGACGGCAAGCTCGCCGCGACGTTCGTCTATCCGACCGGCGGGAAGGAAGCGGTCGAGACGGCCGAGCGGATCCTCCACAAGCTGCCCGTCCCCCACCGGATCACGCTCGGCACCGAGCGCATCACCAGGTGAATCCTCAGCGCCGGCCACGCCGGCAGGAGACCTTTCATGTGGCGTAGAGATTTTCTGCACTCAGTCGCCGGCGCCTCGGGCGCGGCGGCGTTCCCCGCTCTCCCCGCTCTCTCTGCTCTCCCCGGTTCTCCGGCCGCTGCACCGACAGAATGGGTCCCGGCCTATGCCCGGGCTCAGCATTACCACTCCCGCAAGCAGGGGAGCTGGGACACCACCGGCGGCAACGACGACGCCTGGCCGATCAAGGCGGGCGCCGAGAAGGAAATCTTCAATGCTACCGGCGCGGGGAGCATTACCCACATCTGGTTCACGATTTCGGCGGACAGCCTGCATCTCAAGGAACTGGTGCTGCGGGCATACTGGGACGGCAATGACAAGCCGAGCATCGAGGCGCCCATCGGCGACTTCTTCGGCCTCAACCTCGGCGATTACGTCATCTTCGAGAGCCAGTACCTCGCCTGTTCGCCCGGGCAGTCGCTCAATTGCTACTTCGCGATGCCGTACCGCACCGGCGCCCGGCTCACGGTCGCCAATGAGAGCAACCGCGACGTCGGCGCATTCTACTCGAACATCGACTATCTCGAAGCCGACGCGATTCCCGACGACGCACTCTACTTCCACGCGCAGTATCGCCAGGCGGCACCGAACGTCGCGCAGCATCTCCCCGGCGGAAAGAACCTCGACGGCGCGACCAACTATGTCTTCTGCGAAGCCCGCGGCCGCGGGCACCTGATGGGCGTCACGCTCGGCGTGATCCAGACGGCGGAAGGATGGATGGGTGAAGGCGACGAGATGATCTTCGTCGACGATCCGTCGCGTCCGGTGATCAACGGCACGGGGACGGAGGATTACTTCCTCGGGAGCTGGGATTTCGGCGGTCGGATGCACGCCGAACCGTTTTCGCACCACATGTACGGCGCACCGCTGATCCAGAGCGCCGAAAAGGTGGGCGGCCGCTATTGCCTGTATCGCTTCCACGGCGACAATCCGGTCACGTTCGATCGCTATCTCAAGTACACCATCGAACACGGCCACGCCAACGACCGCGCCGACAACTTCTACTCCTGCGCCTTCTGGTATCAGGAGCAGCCGTACACCGACTTCCCGGCGTTGCCGCCGGTGGCCGAGCGTCTGCCGAAGGTCTGAGCGGGCAGCAACGCATCAGCAAGCGGTATCCAGTTCGAGGTAAGTCGGTCCGTCCGGCCCGGCGACGCTTTCGTAGAGCACCACGTTGGAGACTGGCCAGATGATCGGCGCCGGCGGCCGAGCCGCACGTACCGCCTGGCCGATCGCGCGGCGGCCCGGACGCGGCGTGCCGCGGCGAATCCGTCCGCCTGTGATGTGCGGCTGGAATGGACGATCGTCGGGTACCACACCGAAATCCGCCATGGCCGTGACGATCCCGCTCTGCAGGCGGTCGAGCCATCCGTTGGGAGCACTGACCGCGAGCCAGATGGTGCGCGGTTCGGCGAGCGAGGGAAATGCTCCAGCGGCACCAAGCGATAGCTCGCCCGAGCGGTTGCGCCGCACGGCACCCTGGAGGGCGGCCGGAATGGCCGGCACGAGCGCCGGGTCCGTCGCGCCGAGGAACACCAGGGTGA
>JBOHRZ010000025.1:0-14543 GCA_050732975.1 Gemmatimonadales bacterium | reverse complement strand
GCTCGTTCAGCTCGACGCTGCGTATGAGCAACTCGAGCTGAACGTTCGCGAGCAGTTGGCGATGATGGTGAAAGCAATCGAAGCACGTGATCCGTACACCTCCGGCCACTCGCGCCGAGTCTGCGGTCTCTCCCGTGCCATCGCGGTCGATCTCGGCCTCCCGCCGGAACATGTCGAGGACATCGAGAATGCCGCGCTGCTGCACGACGTCGGGAAGATTCACGCCGAGTTCGCGCCGATCCTGTCCAAGGAGGGCCGGCTCAACGACGAGGAGTGGGCCCTGATGAAGACCCACTCGGTCAAGAGCGCCGAACTGGTGGGCCTCTTCTCCCGCTTCCAGGGCTACGTTGTCTCCTGCGTGCGCCACCATCACGAACGATGGGACGGCCACGGCTATCCCGATGGCGTGACAGGCGAGGCGATTCCGCTCGGAGCCCGGATCATCACCATCGCCGACACCATCGACGCCATGACGACCAACCGGCCCTACCGGAACGCCCTGTCGATCGAGACGGTCCTCAGCGAGCTGGTGAAGGGAAGAAACGGGCAGTTCGACCAGACGCTGGTCGACCTCACCGTGAATTCGGTCACCGTCCGCCGGCTGATGTCCAACCCGGATCTCATCCCGGAATACCTGCCGTCGCCGAAGATCCGCGATCGTGCGGCGGAAGCACGGCGTCGGGCAAATCCTGGTTCATCGCAATTTTTCCCCACGTTTCGACATGCCGCAAACAGCGAGTGATAGCAAGCCCATTTAGCGGCGCTCCGGTTTCAGGAACATTTCACCAGCCCAAGCTTCCGGACAAATGATTCGATCGGCTGAGGCAACGCCGCGAAGGAAACGTGGACGTCAGCCCACAGCGTTTTCGTATCAATTCCCAGCTCATCCTGCAACAGCGCTAGGCAAAGTAGGACTTCCGCGCGATCCTTCGAGTCGAGTCGATGCAGGTCAGGAAAACTCTCGCGGATTCGAGTGAGGGCTGCTTTCGCACCGTCATTTCGGAGCGCGAGCAACGTGATCCATCGCACAAACTGCCCTGCGAACGAGGGGTTTTGAAGAATAGCCATCGCCGATGAGGTGGCCCGTCGCGCGAACGAATGTGCCCTCCGACCATGTCCCGCCAAAAGCGCGACATCTGCCGCACATAGAAGCCGCGCTTGGACAACCCACGGTGGGATGTCGGTCGGGAGCGGCGTGGATAACAGATCGATGCTCCGGGTCGCTTCGGGAACCTTGCCCTCGGAGACTAGTCCCAGCCCAAGTTCGTATGCGGCGGACGTCGCCACGATTCCCCACTCGTTTGGCGGAATGAGTGACATGGCCACTTGGGCCCAGTGCACTTGCGCGCCGCTATTGCCCAAACGCCCTTCGGCTACAGCGAGCTGGCTCGTACACTCGGCCTTCAGCGACGCATTGTCTAGTCGACCGCACAGCGCCAACGCCCGCTGCAACGGGGCGGCCGCCTCGTCATATCGCCCAGACATCGAGAGCAAATTGCCCTCGCCGATGAAGAGCCTAGCCGTGATCGAGCTGGAGACCTTTGCGTCCTCTGCGATCTTAATGGCTGACCGCACCTCCTCAAGCGCAGTCATCGTGTGCTGGTCAAGTCCTTGAAGCCAGGCGCTCGCCAAATGAAAGTGCAAGGCATCGAACGGCTCCATGTCAAGCGTGCTCATGGCATCCGTTACTTCGCGAAGAGTCTGCAGTTGTCCTCTATCTCGAGTCAATGCGAGCACTCTGACGCTTGCTGTGAGTGCCTTTACGCGGACTTCGAGACTCAGCTCCGTGACCGCGATTCGTAGCAAGTCGTTCGTAGCGGAGATCATATCAGCCGGTGCCAACGACCCCACCCACCGCATCGCCAGCACCCGGTACACCTCGCGACATGCCAGCTCCGATTCGTCGAACGGCTCATCCGCACCGTCCAGCAGACGCAGAGAGTCCTCCCAGCGCCCCAGCTCCTGCTGCGCTTCGGCCAGGAGCAGGATCGCCGTCCGCCGCGACGCGCCGGTCAAGGCCGGCAACCCCGTCGACAGCGCCAGGTCGGCTTCGTGCGGGGCCGCCCGGCGGATCGCCTCCCGTCCCCCCGCCAGCAGGAATGGCACCGCTTCGGGCAGCCGGTCGGCGCGGACCAGGTGCCAGGCAATCTCCAGCCCGGGAATCGGGTCGCTGGCGCCATCCTGATCGAGCAGCCGGTTGGCGACCGCGCCGTGCAGCATTCGCCGCAACGGCGCCGCCATTGCCAGGTAGCATTGCCCGCGCACGAAGTCGTTGGCGAACTCCAGCGTGGTTCCCGCGTCGCGCAGGATCCGGTGCGCCGTGAGGTCGGTCATCGCGCGCATCGTCCGCGCCACCGGAAGATCGACCAGCGAGTACATCGCCAGATCGTTGAGCCGCTGGCCGAGGATGGCCCCCAGTTCCGCCACCGAGCGCGCCTGCGGATCCAGCGCCGCGATGGTGTGGTTGACGACCTGCCGGAACGCCTCCTCGAGCGGCGCAACCTGGGTGCTCGTCATGGCGCCCAGGGCCAGCGCCAGGCACTCGTCGCCGCGCCGGCGCCAGTCGAGCAGCAGCAGCTCCAGCACCATCGGGTTGCCCCGCGCCCCCGCGACGATCGCGCGATGCACCGTGGCGCCGGGACGGTCCTGCCCGGCAATCAGTGCCTCGAGCAACTGGTTCGATTCGGATTCGTTGAAGGGACCCAACTGCACCTGCGCCAACGCGATCGAGTCCGGGCGCTCCACGAAGCGATGCACTTCGGGCGGTTCCGGATCGTTCCCGGTGATCGACAGCATGACCATGAGCGGCAGGTTGTTGATCCGGCGCAGCAGCAGATGCAGCACCGCCAGCGACGTCGCGTCCGACAGATGAATGTCGTCGACAACCAGGACCACTGGATGATCCCCGGCGATGGCCTCGATCAACGCCATCACCGCCTCGGTGAAGAGGAGCCGCGCGCTTTCGCCGATGCTGGGGATCGGATCCGGGAGCGACGGATACCGCTGGCGGACCTTCTGCACCAGCCGGCCGAGTTCTGCCAGTTGCTCCGGCGGTGTAGTACCGGCGCCCGGGAGATCGAGGAGGTGATTGACCAGCCCGCCGACCATGCCGAAGGGCAGCTCGCGTTCGAGTTCATAGCATTTGGTGCGGGCCACCGCGGCGCCCTCGAGCACGATCGACGCGACCACCCGTTCCATCAACGTCGTCTTGCCGATCCCCGAATCGCCGCGCACGAGAACGTGGCGCGGCTCGCCGTCGCGGGCCCGCTCCCAGGCCGCGTAACAGGTCGCGAATTCCGCCCCGCGACCGATGAACGTCTGCTCGGTGGTCTGCGCGGCCACGACCGGCGCCAACGCCGCCGGACTCCGTTGATCCCACTTGCCGCGGCGCAGCCTGGCGATGATCCGTTCGATCGCCGGCGACGGCGATGCGCCCAGTGATTCGGCCAGCTCCGTCCGCCAGGCATCGAAGACCCGCAGCGCGCCGATGCGGTCACCCGCTGTCGCCCGGGTCTCGACCAGCGCCCGCGTGGCCTCCTCGTTCAACGGGTCGATGCGCCGCAGCCGCTCCGCCACGTCGGCCATCCGCCGCGAGTCGCCGTGGCGCCGGGCATGGTCGATCCGCCGGACCAGGACCGTGTGAAGCACCGGCAGCAGCCGCGACGACTGCGCCTCCGCCCATTGCTGAAAATCCGGGGCATCGTCGATCTCGAATTCTTCAAGGAATCGGCCCAGCGGCGACGCGAACAGGTCGGACGGATTGTCCTCGCCGAGCTGGCGCAGATCGGTGCTCACGGCATCGGGCGTCAGGCGCACCGTGTCGCGGGTATTGTCGAAAGCCTCTCGCCCCAGCCTCGCCCGCAGTATCGTGAGCCCGGTCGCCAGGGAATGGCGGGCTTCGTCGATCAGGACCTGCGGCCAGAGCAGGGTGGCGAGTTTGTCACGACGGTGGGGGGCAGGCGGTTCGACCGCGAGATAGATCAGCAGCGCCAGGTGCTTGCGCGTGCGGACCCGTACCCGCTCCCCTTCGGGAGTATGGAGCTCCGGTTGGCCAAGCACGGTGAGTCGGAATGGGCGGGCCACGGCGTTCCTCGACGTGATGGGGGCGGGGTCGCGTCGAAATGCTACGGCTCGGTATCAACGGATCGTCAACTGGGTCAAATGCGACCCGAGCCGCCCGGGAAAGACTCGCGTCCGAGGCCCAGTCGGTCAAGGGCCGGGGGTAGGCTGGATCAACCGGAAGCCCGCGCCCCCCTCCACACGCCCCCGGGGCGTGCGGAGGCGGGTGAGGCAACATCCTACATCGCCGTCTCGGTGAACACCGCTGTAATGTCAGTGCTGTGCAGAGTCGCCGTGACGGTCACCGCACCTGCGGTTGCCGGCAACTGAAGCATCGTCTGGGCCTGGCCGTTCACACCGGTGGTCGACTGGGTCTCTCCTGTCAGGAGGCCGGCCGACGTCGTCCAATCGACCGTCGCCCCCGAAACAT
Source organism: Gemmatimonadales bacterium (assembly GCA_050732975.1). Lineage (GTDB taxonomy): Bacteria > Gemmatimonadota > Gemmatimonadetes > Gemmatimonadales > GWC2-71-9 > Palsa-1233. Next base: position 10,054 of record JBOHRZ010000025.1, on the reverse strand, counting down.
CATTGTCGTATTGATCCTTCACCTCCACCACGAGCGGTTCCGAGAGGGCTGTGCCAGCGGTGCCGCTCTGGTTATTGCCAGCCACCACCGCGATGCTCGCGGCCGCGCCCGCGTTGGCGGTGAGGGTGAAGATTGCCGGCGTCGAAACGCCACTGACCATTGCCGTGACGGTATCGGGACCGGCTGTCGTCCCGATGGTGAGATTACTCTCCGCAATTCCCGAAGCGTCCGTCGTCTCGGTGGTCGTGCTCAGCGTCGACCCGCCGCTGGCGCTGAATGTCACCGTGACGCCGCTGATCGGGTTGCCGTTCTGATCGGTCACCTTCACGATCAGAGGCGCCGAAAGCGATGAGCCGACCTGGCCCACCTGCGCGCTGCCGCTGACCACTGCGACTGCGGAAGCGGTGGGTGGGTTGTTCTCAGCGTTGTTGGAGGAGCAGGAAACCGCCGCCACCGCGGCAGCGGCAAACAATGCCAGCGTCGTCTTGCCGACCGGCGGGCCGAGACTACGCATTCCCGATAATCTCATGATCCATCTCTCCTGATACACCCCGCGACGTGCGGACGGCATGTCCGTTATGTGGAGGATACCGGTAAGACGAATCAGATCGGCGGTAATGCGCAGTGCCGAAACGATAATGCAATAGCGTGACGTGAGCGTCGAATGGGACCAGCAATTCTACCGATCGCGCTGCGACCACGAACTGCCGTCGACCAGTTCGACGACAATATCTTCGCTGGTGCGATCCGCGGCCTCGGCGGCGAAGTTCGCCATGACGCGGTGCCGAAGCACCGACGTTGCTACGGCGCACACGTCGTCAAGATCCGCCTGCGGACGGCCATCCATCGCCGCGCGGGCCTTGGCGCCGAGTACCAGATACTGCGACGCGCGGGGGCCGGCTCCCCATTCCACGAATTCGCGGATCAGCGGCGGCGCATCGGCATCAGCGGGCCGCGTCATCCGGGCCAGCATGACCGCGGCCGAGATCAGCGACGGCGAGACCGGGATCCGTCGCACCAATGCCTGCATCGCCAGCATCGCTTCGGCATCCAGCACCGGCAGCACGCCTGAGGAGGCCGAGCCGGTCGTCTGCGCCACGATCGCCTCTTCCTCGACCCGCGTCGGATATCCGAGACGCAGCTCCAGCATGAAACGGTCGAGCTGCGCTTCCGGCAGCGGATACGTTCCTTCCTGCTCGATGGGATTCTGGGTGGCGAGCACGAAGAACGGCGCCGGGAGCGGATAGGTCTGCCCGGCCACGGTGACGTGCTGCTCCTGCATCGCCTGGAGCAGTGCCGCCTGCGTCTTGGGCGGGGTGCGATTGATCTCGTCGGCGAGCATCACCTGCGCGAAGATCGGTCCGCGCACGAAACGGAACGACCGCCGCCCGGAGACCGGATCCTCTTCGACCAATTCGGTGCCGGTGATGTCTCCCGGCATCAGGTCCGGGGTGAACTGCACCCTATTAAAGGAGAGTGAGAGCGTGTCGGCGATGGTCGAAACGAGCAGGGTCTTCGCCAGACCGGGTACCCCGACCAGCAGCGCGTGACCGCCGGCAAGCAGCGCGGTGAGGACGCCGTCGATCGCGTCCCGCTGGCCGACGATGCGCTGCGCCACCTGTTCGCGGAGTGCCGCAACAGCCGCGGCGAGGCGCGCGAGCTGGTTGACGTCGTCGTCGGCTGGCCTGGGCGGTGGGGTCATTGATCTCGTAGCTGGACCTGAGGAACAACAGGTCCTTCCCGCTGCTCTCGCGGCGGTCAGGACGAACAACCGCGCCCCCGTGATCCGGGCATGGCCGGGATGGAATCTAGGCGCGGTTGTTCGCTTGCGAAACTTTTCACAAAGTCCTAATTTCCGCCCCCGTGAAGCCCCAACAGGACGATACCAGCCGGGAAATGGGCGAAGGGTATGCCCTGATGACGGTCGGGATCACCTTTGCCCTTGCCGTGGCTCTTTTCGTGGCGGCGGGGCTCTGGCTCGACCGGCGCCTGCGGACCACGCCCCTGTTCACCCTCGTGGGGACCTTTGTCGGGATGGGGCTGGGCGGGTTCTGGCTCTGGCAGCGGCTCAAGCAGCAGGCCCGTGACGATGCGTCGAGGCGCTGAGCAGCGGGTCCGGCTCAGGTGGGGTGTGCTGTGTGCGGTGGCGATGACGGCGGTGGCTGGTCTGGTCTGGGGCCGCGATTCGATGGCCGGCGCGGCGATCTTCGGCGTGGTAGCGATCGTGCTGCAGATGATCGCGGCGTCGCTGATGGGACGAACCGGTGTGCCGGCGGCGCTCGATCACCTCAAGGTGTATGTCATCGGCGTGCTGCTGCGGTTCGGCGGCGTGGTCCTGCTCGGAGTGGCCATCGTGCTTGACCGCGGGTTCTTCCGCCCCTGGCCCAGTGCCATCGGTTACGTGGGAACGATCTTACCATTGTTGTATCTGGAGACACGGCTGGCGCGATGATGCAGACCCCGGGGCAGCCATTCGACATCGGCGACATGATCTTCCATCACACGGGAGATGCGCACGAGCTCGACTTCCAGCCGCTGTTTACCATCCACCTGCCGCGCTTCGCGCCGATCCATCTCGGCGGACTGACCATCGATTTTTCGCCCACGAAGCACGTGGTGCTGATCGTGACGGCGGCGGTGATCGTCTTCGCGATGCTCAAGACCGCGGCGATCGGCGTCCGGAAGGCGCAGCTCGCCGGCCGCGCCCCGGGCGGTTATTCCGGGGCGATGGAAGCGTTCGCGATCTGGGTGCGCAATGACATCGCCATCGAGAGCATCGGCAAGGAAGACGGCCCGCGCTACGCGCCGCTGGTCATGTCGTTTTTCTTTTTCATCCTGGTCTGCAACCTGCTCGGCCTGGTGCCGTGGGGTGCGGCGGCGACCGGCAATCTGGCGGTGACCGGCGCCCTCGGCATCGTGGCCTTCGTCGCGATCGAGGTCGGCGGGATGCGCAAGCTCGGCTTCAAGGGTTACATGGGGACGATCTTCCCGCACATCGAGGGCCTCCCCATGGCCGGCGCGCTGGCACTCTCGATTTTCATGGCGCCGATCGAAATTCTCTCCAAGTTCGTCAAGCCGTTCGCCTTCATGGTCCGTCTTTTCGGCAACATGACGGCGGGTCACTTCGTGATCCTGACCATGTTCGGCATCGTGTTCATGTTCGGGCACATGGGCCTTGCGAGTTGGGCGCTCGCCGGCGGCGCGGTGTTGATGGTTCTCGCCGTGATGCTCCTTGAACTGCTGGTCGCCACGCTGCAGGCATATGTTTTCGCGCTGCTCGCGGCGGTGTTCATCGGCATGATGCAGCATGAACACTGAGGTGAGAATCTGCGCCGCTTCCCCGCGCATCCCGCGGAAGCGGTCATGGCAGCTTCGGGCTGCTCCGGAGGTTGGGCTCTGTCCCGGTGACCTCCGTCGCACGGCTCCCGTTCCGGAAGAAGCGGGACGCCGGGCGAGCGATGCGATCAACGGCCATCTTCCCCTGCAACGGAACAACTGACATGCTGCTTCCCATGCTCCTGCAGACGAATTCCGCCGCCACGGCATCCTACGGCCAGCTCGGTGCCGGTATCGGCCTGGGCCTCGCCGCCATCGGCGCCGGCATCGGCATCGGACTGATCGGCGGGCAAGTCGCCAGCGGTATCGCCCGCCAGCCCGAGGCCACCAATTCGATCCGTGCCGCCGGCATTCTCTTCGCCGCGCTGGTCGAAGGGACCTCGATCATCGCGCTGGTGTTCGCACTCCTCTTCAAGTTCATCGCGTAGTCCGGGAGGAGTCGCATGAACAACCTTCCGCTGCCATTCCAGCCGACCTGGGGACTGGCGATCTGGACCTGGGTCGTCTTCATCCTGCTGTTTCTCATCCTGCGGAAGTGGGTCTTCCCGGGTCTGGTGCAGATGACCGCGGATCGCGAAGCGGCGATCCGCGCGCAGATGGAGGAAGCGGAACGGTACCGCAGTGAAGCCACCGCGGCGCTGGCGGAGCAGCGCGAGCTGCTTGCCGACGCTCGCGGCGAGGCCACGGCCATCATCGCCGAGGCCCGCGAGGCAGGGGATCGCGAACGCGCCGCCGCCGTCGAGAAGACCCGGCAGGAGCAGGAAGAGCTGCTGCACCGCGCTCGCCGGGAGATCGATGCCGAACGCGAACGGGCCATCGCCGACATCCGCCGCGAGGCCGTCGACCTGGCAATCTCGGCGGCCGGCCGGGTCGTCGGTCAGCGGTTCGACACCGCCGCCGATCGCAAGCTCGTCGAGGACTATGTCACGTCGATCGGCACGGCCGGCCAGCGATGAGAGACGTCACCATCGCGAGGAATTATGCCGAGACGCTGGTGGCGCTCGCGCAGGAACATGAGGCACTGGAACGCTGGGGCGAACTCCTCGACATCACCGCCGCCGCGATCAGCACGCCGTCCATCGAAGCAGTGATGATGTCGCCGAGGGTGCCGCGCGACCGCAAGATGGCGCTGGTGCGCGACGCGCTCCAGGACTGGCCCCGCCCCTTCTCGCTGTTCATCGCGGCAGTCATCCGGCGCGGCCGGCAGATGCTCCTGGGCCAGATCGCCGACGAATATCATGCCCTGGTCGATGTCCGCTTGAACCGGGTCCGCGCCGGAATCACTGTCGCCCGCGAGATGGACGCGCTGGCGCGCCAGGTGATCACCGAGCGGCTCTCGAAGGCGATCGACAAGAATGTCATTGCCGGATTCGCGGTCGATCCGTCGCTGCTGGGTGGCGCGGTAATCCGCATCGGCGACCGGATCTACGACGGTTCGGTGCGCAAGCGGCTGGGAATGCTCCGGCAGAAGCTGCTCGCGCAGCATTAGATCAGGGCGTCGCCCGGTAGATGAAATCGTAGCGGCTAGGTTACGGGCATGATTTCATTGCTGGTACTGGCCGCTCTGCCGCAGGCTCCCGGACCGGGGCCCGCGCCGTACTGGCAACAACGCGTGGTCTACCAGATCACCGCCCGCCTCGACGAGCCGACCGCCACGCTCTCGGGCGACGAGCAGGTGCTCTACATCAACCATTCGCCCGACACCCTGCGGCAGATATCGTTTCATCTCTATCTCAATGCGTTCCGTCCCGGCTCCCGCTGGAGCGATGCCGACAGCATGGAACGCCGCCGGCGTTTCAACGACCTCAAGGATCCCGATTTCGGCTTCAATCACGTTCGGGACGTGAAGATCGACGGCACGCCGGTCACGCCGATCTGGCCGTTCGGCCGCGACTCGACTGTCGTCCGCTTCATGCTGCCCGGCGCGCTGCCGCCCGGCGATTCGATGACGGTGACGATGAACTGGGACGCGCGGCCGTCGACCGTACCGCGCCGCCAGGGCCGCCGCGGCCGCCATTACGACTTCGCCCAGTGGTATCCGAAGGTCGTCGTGTACGACAAGTACGGTTGGGAGGAGCACGCGCTTTATCCGGCGGGGGAGTTCTACGGCGAGTTCGGCGACTTCTTCGTCAAGCTCGACGTGCCGGAGGATCAGGTGATCGGCGCGACCGGTGCGCCGGTGTGCGGCGATCCGGGATGGGCGGCGGCGAATCAGGATGCGTCGCGCCCGGTCGGCCGTGATCGGGACTGGGACGGCGAGACCGACTTTCTGCCGGTCGATATCCCGGGGGAGCCGGCGATGTGCGGCGCGCACGGCACAACTTTGCGCGCTGCGATCCAGGCGGCGAATGGTCGCAAGGAACTGTTGTGGGTCGCGCGCAACGTCCACAACTTCGCCATTACCATGTCGCCCGATTATCGCTATGACGGCGGCGAATGGAACGGGATCCAGGTCCACGTCCTCTACCAGCCCGGCGACGAGAAGACCTGGGGTGACGGGATCGTCGTCAACGAGACGATCAACACCCTCCGCTGGCTCGACTTCATCTTCGGCAAGTACCCGTGGCCGCAGATGACCGTCGCCCACCGCATTGAAGGCGGCGGTACCGAGTTCCCGATGATGCAGATGGACGGTAGCGCCTCGCAGGGGCTCAACCTCCACGAGGGCGGCCATTCCTACCTGATGGGGATCCTGGCCAACAACGAGTGGCGCGAGGGTTGGATGGATGAGGGCTTCACTTCGTTCCAGACCACCTGGGCCGAGGAGGTTCAGGCCCGCAACGACGGCGCCGAACGGAATCTCGAGGCGGGAATCCTGCTGAGCGACCTCGACGGCGAATCGGAGCCGGTGTCGACGGTAAGCGAGAAATTCCGTGACTTCGCCACCTATAACAACATGATCTACAACCGCGGTGAGGTGTTCCTCAACGAGCTGCATCGCATGGTGGGCGACTCGCTGATGCTGGCGATCCTTCACAGATATTACGACCACTGGAAGCTGCACCACGTCGACGAAGACGCCTTCCGGGCCGTCGCCGAGGACGTGACTCACCGCGACCTCAAGCCGTTCTTCGCGCAATGGCTGCACGCCGTGGTGCTCACGGACTACGCGATCCACAGTGCCAGCCGGCGAAAGGCCGCCACCGGCTGGCAGACCACGATCGTGGTCGATCGCAAGGCGCCCGGCGTCTATCCGGTGACCATAGCGGTCGAGGCCGACCGCGACACGGCGTACACTTCGATCGACGGCATCGGCGACCAGGAACGCGTGACGGTCGCTACCCGCAGCAGGCCCCGTCACGTCATGATCGACCCGCTGGTCGAATCGCACGACTGGAACATGCTCAACAACCGTGGCTCGTTTCACGCCCTGTTCGGGTGGTTCGGACGCGACCAGCCGAAGCAGACCTACCTCGACACCTGGTTTTCCCAGGAGCGCAGCCGATCGCTGCTGACGATGGGCGTGTCGCCGACGGTCTGGTACAACGACGAAGGCGGCGCCACGATCGGCGTCCGAACGCGTACCGACTACCTCGGCCGGTTCGAGGACAATACCGCGTGGCTCTTCTGCGGCACTCGCGACTTCGGTTCGCCGCACGCCGTGAGCACATGCGGTTTCGACCTGCGGATCGGCAGTCCGGTGGCCTGGCGCGCGCCCGAAGTCAGGCAGCAGATCACGGCGTTTCGCTTCGAGGGGCGTGCCGGAGCGGGGTTGAGCGCAGAGCGAACGCATTCGCCGCACTTGGGGTTCGGGCCGACGTATACCACCGGCGCGTCGGTGCAATGGGTAGCGACGTACGATATGGCCTACCTCCCGATCACTCTCTGGGATGACGGCGGCTCGGCCGAAGCGGCGCTCAACTGGCAAGTGCGTGACACGCGCGGTGGGTGGCAGCTTCGTGCCGGCGCGGTCGCGGCCGGCGGCGTCATGTACCGCCTCCCCGGCGGCGGCATCACGACGGTGCATCGTTACGACGCCCAGGCCTACGCGCGCCCCAGCATCGAGGCGACCGCATCACGCACCATGACCGGATCAATCGGCTTCGCGGTCCGAGGCTTCGTGGCCGGGGTATTCAGCGCAGATCCGGTACTGTCGCAGCGCCGGTTCTTCGTCGCGGGCGCTGATCCGTACCAGACGCTTGGGAATCCGCTGCTCCGTTCGGCTGGCGCGCCATTGCTCCGCGACGACTGCTGGTGTCGCTGGCAGACGCCGGGTGGGGGCGATCTGCGCGGCTACGATGAGTCGCTCTCCACGGATCGGATTGTCGCGATGAACGTCGAGCTCGCGGCAACGGCATGGCGATCCGGTCCGGTCTGGTTGCGTCGCGGCGATGTGGCGCTCTTCGCCGACGGCGGCTACCTCGGATCATCGCGGGGTATCGGCGGCGTCGGCGACACCACCGGCCTCCCGCCGGCCAGGCGCTGGCTCGCCGACGCGGGTGTCGGCATCCGGCTCACGCAGCGGATCGGCCAGACGACCTGGCAATCTCGCATTGACTTTCCCCTGTTCGTCAGCGATCCGGCCTATGCGATCGGCCATCACTCCGCTCAACTCGGACTTGACCGGCTGGTGTTCGCAATCTCTCCGGTGATCCGGTGAAGGACTTCCGCGGCAACCGCCGTTCGTTCCTGCGACGTGCCTTCGGCGGTGCCGTGCAGCACGTCGCCAGGGCAACCGAGGAGCGCATCATTCAGCGGCGGTATGTCCGGCCGCCCGGCGCGATTCCCGAAATCGGCTTTCTGGCCGCCTGCACTCGCTGCGGTCTCTGCTCCGGTGTCTGTCCGCCGGGCGCAATCCACTATGCGGGGGCCGAAGGCGGTCTGGCATCAGGCACGCCGTACCTGGAGCCCGACCACGTCGCCTGCGTCGCATGCACGGACATGCCGTGTGCCGCCGTGTGCCCGACTGGCGCGTTGATCCTCCCCGAGGGGCGCTGGCACGGCGTCCGCCTCGGCAGGATCACATTTCACCCCGACCGCTGCGTCACCTTTCGTGGCGATACCTGCAGTGCCTGCGCCGACGAATGCCCGATCGGCGACGCCGCCCTTGCGATCGACGCCGACGGCCATCCCGTGCTGAAGGCCGAGGGATGCGTCGGGTGTGGCGTCTGCGTGCGGGCATGTCCTACCACCCCGTCCTCGATGACCTTCACACCGCCGGAGCGATAATGGCTGCCGTGCCGCGCCGCGTTGACAAACCCTGGGGTTACGAGCTGATCTGGGCCCACACTGACCGCTACGTCGGCAAGATTCTGCACGTCAACGCCGGCCATCTGCTCTCCATCCAGTACCACCATCGGAAGGATGAGACCATGCACGTGCTGAGCGGCGAACTGATCCTGCGGACTTGGCCTCGCCAGGATGGGCCGCCCATCGAGCGGGCCTTCCGTGCCGGCGAATCGGTGCACATTCCGGCGCCGACCATTCACCAGATCGAGGCGATCGTCGACAGCGACGTGCTCGAAGCGTCGACGCCCGAACTGGACGACGTGGTCCGGATCACCGATCGCTATGGGAGGAGCTGACCGATGCAGGTGATCATACCCCTGGCAGGAAAGGGCACTCGCCTGCGGCCGCACACCCACGTCACGCCCAAGCCGATGCTGCGCGTCGCCGGCCGGCCGGTGATCGACTGGGTGATGGATCGCCTCGCGGATCTCGACATCGAAGAATTGATCTTCATCACCGGACACCTCAAGGACCAGGTCGAGGCGTACGCCCGCGCGCACTACCAGGTGCCGTCACGCTTCATCGAACAGAAGGTGCAGGACGGCACCGCCGGCGCCGTGAACCTGGCGCGCCCGTATGTCCACGGCCCGGTGATGATCATCTTCGTTGACACGGTGTTCGAGGCCGACCTGAGCCTCGCCCGCACCATCGACGCCGACGGGATCATCTGGGTCAAGGAAGTGGAGGACTACCAGCGTTTCGGGGTGGTGGTCACCGACGATTCCGGGTCCATGACGCGGATCGTCGAGAAGCCGTCGGAGCCGGTTTCGAAGCTCGCCAATATCGGTCTCTACTACATCCGGAACGTGGACGCGCTCTGGCGCGGCATCGACCACGTCCTCGCGGCGCCGCCGGTGAAGGGGGAGTTCTACCTCACCGGCGCATTCCAGCACATGATCGATCATGGCGCCCGCATCGTCACCGCCGAGGTCGGCGGCTGGTACGATTGCGGGCAGTTGGAGACCATCCTGGAGACCAACGCCGTGTTGCTCGACAAAGGCGCGGCAAGGCATCCGGCGGTCGGCGCCGACGTGCGGCTGGTCGAACCGGTGTTGATCGAGCCGGAGTGCACGCTCGAGCGGTGTACCATCGGCCCGAACGTCACGCTGGAGCACGGCTGCACCGTGCGTGACGCGGCCATTGCCAATTCGATTGTCGGCGCCGGGTCGACGATCGAGCGCTCGACGCTGACCCACGCGATGCTCGGTGACCTGGTGCGCGTCGCGGACTTCACCGGATCCGGAACCATCGGCGCGCACAGCGAAATCTCGGGGCGCGCATGACCGGCCTGGAGGCGTTGCTGGCATCGTACATCGACCTGGCCCGCCATGCCGATCCGATGCGATTCCCCGGCGATGCGCCCGCCGATACCGCGCACCTTCTCGGACGATTCGATGCCGCGTCGAGGCGCGATCAGGTCGCCGCGCTGCGCAGCGTGGCCAATGCCGTCGAGGATCTCGGCGTCGAGGATCTCGACGACGAGGTCGAT